>NZ_JBXKMX010000190.1:0-18208 GCF_056992975.1 Ectobacillus sp.
TAGTAGTTGTACTTTCCGTTTACTACGTTACGACGCCTGATGGACAAAATTCTAACGTTGTAACGAGCCCGGTTAATCCACCTGCTAAGGACAAAAATCAAACAGAAAAAGATGCAAGTAATAAGAGCGATCCAGCAAAGCAGACTACGAATTCAACTGGAGATGAGCAATTTGCACAGCTTCGCTTGGAACTAGAAGACAAACGCAATCAAGCAAAGGAACAACTGCAAGAAGTGATGACATCTACTTCATCATCTGCAGATGATAAAAGTAAGGCGATGGATCAGCTCCAACAACTGAACGATGTGGCAACAAAAGAAGTCCTTATCGAAACGTTAATTAAATCAGAAGGCTACAAAGATGCACTTGTACGTGCAGATGGAAGCGATGTTCGCATAACTGTCAAAGCTACGCAGCAATCTTCGAAAGATGCAAATAAAATTATTCAGCTCGTTAAAGGAGAAATTGGGCCGAAAAATGTTGCTGTAAAGTTTGATCCTGTCAAATAAAGCTGCCTTAATTGGCAGCTTTATTTCAATAACAGATAGAATTGTAAGAAAGTGAATAAAGATCCAGCTTGCATACCATACTGTTAAAGCTATTTAGTAGGTATAAATCACTAATTTGCTAACAGGAAGTTAGATTATTTCAAAAAAATATATAAGTGGTCTTGCCAATTTTGTATTTAGATTGATATGATTAGGATGTCGGGTTTTTTGACGTATTTTGAAGTAACGAATGAAAAATATTGTAAGCGTATTAAAAAATAGTTGGAATTTATAAAAAATTTGTCGTAATATGAAAAGGTATACAAAAGCTTATGGGAGTGGATGGGATATGTTTAAAATTCAAGAGGTTCGCGAGCTTATTAAATTAATTGATGGCTCAAATATTGAAGAATTCGAGTATGAAGCTGATGGTGCTACCATTAAATTGAAAAAACCTAGCAATAGTGTTGTTACATACGAAGCAGCACAAGTTGTGGAAACTCGTGTTGTACCAGAACAAGTAGTTGCACCGGCTGCACCAGTAGCAGTTGCAGCACCTCCAGCACCAGCTGCAGCACCAACACCAGCACCAGTTGCAGCACCAGTTGCTGCAGATGATACATTAGTAAAAATTACTTCACCAATGGTAGGAACATTCTATGCTTCTTCATCACCTGATGCACCAGCTTATGTTAAAGTGGGCGATCGTGTTAGTGACGAAACAGTTATTTGTATCGTTGAAGCTATGAAATTGTTCAATGAAATCGAAGCAGAAGTAAGCGGAGAAATCGTAGAAATTTTAGTTAAAAATGGTCAACTAGTAGAATATGGTCAACCATTATTCCTTGTGCGTCAATAACGAAAAATTTTCGTTTACAAGATTTAAAAAAGCATAAGGAGGATGTCTGATGATTAAGAAAGTGTTAATTGCTAACCGTGGCGAAATTGCAGTACGTATTATTCGTGCCTGCAAGGAATTAAATATTGAGACAGTTGCTATTTATTCAGAAGCTGACCGAGAAGCGCTTCATGTACAAATTGCAGATGAAGCATATTGCGTAGGTCCGACTCCTTCGAAAGATAGCTATTTAAATATGACGAATATTGTAAGTGTAGCAAAATTAACAGGATGCGATGCAATCCATCCTGGATATGGATTTTTAGCTGAAAATGCTGACTTTGCAGAACTTTGTGAAGAATGCAATGTTACTTTCATCGGACCAAGTCCAGCTGCAATTAATAAGATGGGAACAAAGGACGTAGCTCGTGAAACAATGAAACAAGCTGGTGTTCCAATTGTTCCAGGATCAAATGGTATCATTGAAAGCACAGAAGAAGCTGTAGAGCTTGCAAATCAAATGGGATATCCTGTTATTATTAAAGCAACTGCTGGCGGAGGCGGAAAAGGAATTCGTGTAGCTCGTGATGAAGAAGCACTTGTTAAGGGAATTCAAATTACGCAACGTGAAGCAAGCACTGCCTTTGGTAATCCGGGTGTATACATTGAAAAGTATATCGAAGATTTCCGCCATGTTGAAATTCAAATTATGGCTGACAAGCACGGTAATGCAATCCATCTTGGTGAACGTGATTGCTCCATCCAACGTCGTCTTCAAAAGCTATTAGAAGAAACACCTTCTCCAGCATTGGATGAAGAAGTACGTGCGAAGATGGGTGCTGCAGCTGTAACTGCTGCACTTGCTGTAAACTACTCAGGTGCCGGTACTATTGAATTTATTTATGAGTACAAAGAGAAGAAATTCTATTTCATGGAAATGAATACTAGAATTCAAGTAGAACATCCTGTAACAGAAATGGTAACAGGTGTTGACTTAATTAAAGAACAAATTCGCGTAGCAGCAGGAGAAAAACTTTCTCTTACGCAAGAACAAGTTGAGTTTAAAGGATGGGCAATGGAATGTCGTATCAATGCCGAAAATCCTGCGAAAAACTTTATGCCATCACCAGGTAAAGTTTCTATGTATTTAGCACCAGGTGGTAATGGTGTACGTATCGATTCAGCTGTGTACCCTGGATATACGATTTCTCCTTTCTATGATTCCATGGTTGCGAAATTAATCGTTTATGGAAAAACAAGAGAAGAAGCAATCGCTAAAATGAAACGTGCATTAGGCGAGTTTGTCATTGAAGGCGTTCATACAACAATTCCTTTCCATTTGCAATTATTAAATAACCCTGATTTTGTAAAAGGTGAATTTAATACGAAATTCCTTGAAACACATGATCTAGTTACGCAATAATAGAGGCAAGGGAGGTTTTGCGTATGTCTGAAAATGTGCTTAATATGGGACAAGAATCCACGCTTGGAAAGGTAGAAATTGCACCTGAAGTCATTGAGGTGATTGCTGGTCTTGCTTCAACTGAAGTAGACGGTGTTGCTGCAATGCGTGGTAATTTTGCAGCAGGTGTAGTTGAAAAACTAGGCAAGAAAAATCATGGTAAGGGTGTAAAGGTAGAGCTTACCGAAGAGGGTATTGTTTTAGATATTTATGTGCTTATGCATTTCGGGGTAAGTATTCCGTTAGTAGCTCAAAAAATTCAAGACAATATTCGTCAAGCACTTTTAACAATGACCGGATTAGAATTAAAAGAAGTAAATGTTCATGTTGTTGGTGTAACATTTGAAACAACGAAGCCAGAAACTGAATCTCTTTAACAAGATTTGAATTGGGGCCGTATACAGTATCTGTATAACGGCTCTTTTTCACGTTGTTTTAAAAACACGTACATTCTTTTTCTAACAATTACAATAAGTTAACTTTTGAGCTATTCTTCTTGAAGAATGTGTGTATAAACATGAGAAATATGATATTATCATGTTATTGTATAAATGGAACCATAGCAAAGGCTTATGAAAGTAAGACTGTATGCGTGAAAATGTGAGCGTGTTATCTGTTTGTAGGCACGGGATAATTCGAACTGAATCACATACCCTATGATAGATGATTAGCAAAAGGAGAGTTACTATGAAACGTAGAACGTCAAGAGAAAAAGCAATGCAAGCATTATACCAAATAGATATTGCAGGTGAAATTGACCCGAAAATAGCATTGCACAATACGCTAGAGGAGGGCGAAGAAAACAATGAGTTTCTTCAACAGCTTGTGTTAGGCGTTTCAGAGAATAAGGAGGAAATTGACTCCGTTATTGCAAAAAATCTTGAAAATTGGACATTAGAAAGAATAGGAACCGTGGATCGTAATATTTTGCGATTAGCAGTATTCGAACTTATGTACATGCAAGAAATTCCGGAAAATGTAACAATTAATGAAGCAATCGAAATTGCAAAGATTTTTGGAGATGAAGAATCTCGCCGTTTTATCAATGGAGTTCTTTCAAAAGTAAAAGAATCAATATAGGGGAGGAAACAATAATGACAGCAGAACTTATTAAAGGATTGGAAATTGCACAAAAGAAAAGACAGGAAATTAAAGAACGAGTAGAAGCTCTTAAAGCAGCGGGAATTACGCCAGGACTTGCTGTTATCCTAGTGGGAAATAATCCTGCGTCACAATCCTATGTCAGAGGAAAAGGAAAGGCAAGTGAAGAAGCAGGGATTCACTTTGAGCTCATCACATTTCCAGAGGATATTTCAGAAGAACGGTTGTTGCAAGAAATTGATCGAGTGAACGAGGATATACATATTCATGGACTTCTCGTACAATTACCTTTACCAAAACATATACATGAGGATGCTGTTATTGAACGTATCTCCCCGTTAAAGGATGTGGATGGCTTTCATCCAATCAGTATTGGTCGCATGATGATTGGACAAGATACATTTCTTCCATGCACGCCGCACGGTATTATCGAACTAGTAAAAGAAAAGAATATTGACATAAATGGAAAACACGTCGTTGTTGTTGGACGTAGTAATATCGTTGGAAAACCAGTTGGACAATTATTTTTAAATGAAAACGCAACGGTTACCTATACTCATTCTAGAACGGTTAATTTGAAAGAGATGACAAAGATGGCTGACATTCTTGTTGTTGCAGTTGGTAAGCCTAAAATGATTACAGCTGATTATGTGAAACAAGGCGCTGTTGTAATCGACGTTGGTGTAAATCGATTGGATACAGGAAAACTTTGCGGTGACGTTGATTTCGATAATGTACTACCTGTAGCAGGATATATTACACCTGTACCAAAGGGTGTTGGTCCAATGACCATTACGATGTTGCTTGATAACACGGTGTTAGCAGCGGAACGTGAAGCCAGTAAGTAAGGACGGATACGATGGATAACTATTTAACAGTTACTGCTCTGACAAAGTATATGAAAGCAAAGTTAGATCGCGACCCGCATTTACAAAAGATATTGCTAAAAGGGGAAATTTCTAATTATAAGCTACATAGCAGGGGGCATATGTATTTCACATTAAAGGATGAAGGAGCTCGAATCTCAGCGGTTATGTTTTCATCTCATAATCGGAATTTAGCCTTTACACCAGAAAATGGAATGAAGGTGCTACTTCAGGGACAGGTAACTGTATATGAAATGGGTGGAAATTATCAGCTATACGTTCATGAGATGCAACCGGACGGTATTGGTAACTTATATCTAGCCTATGAACAAATGAAAGCTCGTTTGGAACAGCAGGGGCTCTTTTCTAGTGCGAATAAAAAAGAAATTCCCTCCTATCCGAAAGCAATCGGTGTCATCACTTCTCCAACTGGTGCTGCAGTTCGCGATATTATTACGACAATTAAGCGTCGTTATCCTATCACGAAAATTATTGTATTCCCTGTTCTTGTACAAGGGGAATTTGCAGCATCCTCCATCGTTCGTGCGATTCATCAGGCTAATGAATTACAAACAATTGATGTGTTAATTGTGGGACGTGGTGGAGGTTCAATTGAAGAGTTATGGGCATTTAATGAAGAACTTGTCGCACGTGCCATATATTCTAGTCAAGTTCCAATCATTTCAGCAGTTGGACATGAAACAGACTTTACAATTGCAGACTTTGTTTCTGATTTACGAGCCCCTACTCCGACTGCAGCAGCTGAGCTAGCTGTCCCTAATATACTAGATTTAGAAGAAAAGATTATGCAACGAACGCTTCGATTGCAGCGCGTGATGAAGGAAATCGTAGCTAGTAAACGGGAGAAGATTCAGTCGTTGCAGAAATCGTATGCTTTTCGCTATCCAAAGCAATTGTATATGCAAAAGGAAGAACAGCTAGATCGATTAATGGATTCTCTTATGCAAGCAAAGGAAAAGTATATAGAGCGAAAAGAGAACGGGTTGCAGCAACTTTTGCTTCAACTACAAAAGCACCATCCAGCCCATAATATTTCACGAGCTGCAGAAGTATCTGCGCGTATTCGAAAACAGTTAGAACGAGAGATGAAAACATATTTACAACATAAGCAATATGATTTCACTCGAATGGTAGAAAAGTTAGAAGTGCTTAGCCCCCTTCACATCATGATGCGAGGGTACGGAGTTACCTATGATACAACTAATAAAATTGTGAAAAGTGTAAAACAAGTACAATTGGGTGAAGACATTTCTGTAAAGCTGCAAGATGGTCTGTTATACTGTCGTGTATCAGGAAAAGAGGAGCGTGACGTAAGTGATGGAACAGAAAACACGAAGCTTTGAGGAAGCAATAGCAGAGCTAGAACAAATCGTGCTAAAGCTTGAGCAGGGAGATGTTCCGTTAGAAGAAGCCATTCTATACTTTCAACAAGGTATGGAACTATCCAAGCTTTGTGATGAAAAGCTGAAGCGTGTCGAAGAACAAATGACGGTTATATTAGGTGATAACGGTGAAATGCGTCCTTTTTCAGTCGGAGGCGATGAAGAATGAATGTACCTTTCCCTAATTTTGTAAAAGAAAATAAAGATTTTATAGACAAACAAGTTGTTGTTTATACGAAAGAATTGCATTGCCCTGACGTTTTGAAAGATGCAATGGTATATTCACTAGAAGCAGGGGGAAAACGAATTCGTCCTCTTCTCTTATTTGCCACATTGCATGCGTTTGGAAAAGATAGAGCATTGGGAGCACCAGCAGCTTGTGCATTAGAAATGATACATACATACTCACTTATTCACGATGATTTACCTAGTATGGATGATGACGATTTAAGAAGAGGGAAACCAACCAATCATAAAGTATTTGGTGAAGCAACTGCAATTTTGGCTGGTGATGGTTTACTTACGTATGCTTTCCAAGTAATCTCTTCTCATTCTCATCAGGATGTCACGTCTGCAATGAACTTACGTCTTGTTACTGAACTTGCTAAAGCTGCTGGACCTGAAGGAATGGTGGCAGGTCAAGTAGCTGACATGGAAGCAGAAGGACATACACTTACTATGGAACAATTAGAATATATTCACAAAAATAAAACAGGACGCCTTCTTGAGTTTCCTGTTTTGGCCGGAGCAATCTTAGCTAATGCCACGGAAAAAGAAACAGAACAATTACTTATATATGCTCGTAATATAGGTCTTGCCTTTCAAATTCAAGATGACATTTTAGATGTAATCGGTACGGAAGAAGAAATAGGAAAACCTGTTGGCAGTGATATCGAAAATGGAAAAAGTACGTATGCCACCTTGTTTACTATAGAAGAAGCACAACAAATGCTGACAAATACAATTGAAAAAGCAAAAGACGCTCTTTTATCCTTGCGACTAGAAGATGATTATTTACTTCAAATTTGCGATATGATTGGGAATCGAAAAAATTAAGATGTACAAGCACTATACAGAGGTTTAACAGTGGAAGTGCTTTGGTTGAGTAATTTTGTAAATTGTGTTATAAATAGAAACACAAATGATTTTTTGTAAAGGCATCGGTAAAACTATATAAAGATGAATAATATGCCGTTATCACTTTGTGTTAGCGGCACTTTTTTCTTACAGGCATAATTTTGTAATATGAGAGCGCTTTAAGAGATAATTTTGAAACAAACCCTGTTATCTTATCTCAATCTTCTCTATAATAATTCAAGCGGCATGATTTCGATTATGAAACGAAAGTGAGTGATCCTCGTGGATCTAACCCAAATTCAAAACCCTAGTTTTTTAAAACAAATGTCTATTGATGAGCTTGTTGAATTAAGTGCTGATATTCGTCAGTTTTTAATATACGAGTTGTCTAAAAACGGTGGGCATATTGCTCCAAACTTAGGTGTTGTAGAACTAACAATTGCTCTTCATAAAGTATTTAATAGTCCAACAGATAAATTTTTATGGGATGTAGGTCATCAATCTTATGTTCATAAGATTTTAACAGGGCGGGCAAAGGATTTTGGAACATTACGACAATACAAAGGTCTATGTGGATTTCCAAAACGTTGTGAAAGTGAACATGATGTTTGGGAAACTGGACATAGCTCTACATCCTTGTCTGCAGCTATGGGTATGGCAATTGCCCGTGATTTGAAAAAAAAGAAGGAATACATTATTCCAATTATTGGGGACGGAGCGCTAACTGGTGGAATGGCATTGGAAGCACTCAACCATATTGGTCATGAACAGAAAGATATGATTGTTATATTAAATGATAATGAAATGTCTATTGCTCCTAATGTCGGGGCTTTGCACAATGTTCTTGGTCGTTTACGTACAGCCGGAAAATATAACCGTGCAAAAGATGAACTTGAATATTTGTTAAAGAAGATTCCTGCGGTGGGGGGAAAACTTGCCTCTACAGCAGAAAGACTGAAAGACAGTTTGAAGTATATGCTTGTCTCTGGCGTATTTTTTGAGGAACTCGGATTTACGTATCTGGGACCAGTAGACGGACATGATTTTAACAGCCTTTTTGAAAATCTGCAGTATGCAAAAAAGACGAAAGGTCCTGTTCTTGTTCATGTGATTACGAAAAAAGGGAAAGGCTATAAGCCTGCTGAAAGTGATGTAATCGGTACGTGGCATGGAACAGGTCCTTATAAAATCGAGTCAGGTAATTTTGTAAAACCTGCAGCTGCACCTCCTGCGTGGAGCAAGGTTGTAAGTGAAACGGTTCGACATATAGCCAAACAGGATCCGCGGATCGTTGCCATTACTCCTGCAATGCCGGTTGGATCGAAACTTGAGAACTTTGCGAAGGAATTTCCAGAGCGAATGTATGATGTAGGGATTGCAGAGCAACATGCTACAACGATGGCAGCTGGAATGGCCACGCAAGGTATGAAACCATTTTTAGCAATTTACTCTACTTTTTTACAACGTGCCTATGATCAGATGGTACATGATGTTTGCCGGCAAAATCTAAATGTATTTATCGGGATTGATCGTGCTGGTCTAGTTGGTGCAGACGGTGAAACGCATCAAGGAATTTTTGATATTGCCTTTTTACGTCATTTACCGAATATCGTTATTATGATGCCGAAAGATGAAAATGAAGGACAGCATATGGTATATACAGCACTGCAATATGATGATGGTCCAATCGCGATGCGATATCCTCGTGGAAATGGTTTAGGTGTTCATATGGATCAAGCGTTACATAAAATCGCTATTGGAACATGGGAAACGTTGCAAGATGGAACGGATGCTGCTATTTTAACATTTGGTACAACGATACCAATGGCACTCGAGGCTGCTAAATTGCTAGAAAAAACAGGTAAATCTGTGAAAGTAGTAAATGCTCGCTTTATAAAACCAATGGATCAAGTATTTTTAACTGAATTATTGAAGCAAAATATACCAATTATTACACTTGAAGAAGCATGTCTTGCCGGTGGCTTTGGAAGTAGCGTACTTGAATTTGCACATGATAATGGCTTTTTCCATGCAGTGATTAATCGTATGGGAATACCGGATGAATTTATTGAACACGGTAGTGTAACAAAATTATTAGAAGAAATAGGCTTAACGGCAACAGAAGTGGCTGGACGTGTGGCAGCTTTATTACCATCTAAGCAAAAAAGGGCGTAACGTAATGAAGAAAGAACGAGTCGACATACTATTAGTAGAGCAAGGACTTATTGAAACAAGAGAAAAAGCAAAACGTGCTGTCATGGCTGGTCTTGTATATGCGGATGAAGAAAGACTAGATAAACCTGGCGAGAAAATTCCAGCAGACACAACGCTCACGTTAAAAGGCCAGATTATGCCCTATGTAAGTCGGGGAGGCTATAAGCTTGAAAAAGCACTAAAAGAATTTCATTTAAACTTACAGGACAAAATTGTCCTTGATATAGGAGCATCTACAGGGGGATTTACCGATTGTGCCTTGCAAAATGGTGCAAAGTTTTCGTATGCATTAGATGTAGGATACAATCAATTAGCTTGGAAACTACGACAAGATGAACGTGTTATTGTCATGGAGCGCACAAATTTTCGTTACTCATCGCCTTCTGACTTTACACATGGTCTTCCGCAATTTGCGAGTATCGATGTTAGCTTTATTTCGCTTAAACTTATTTTACCGGCGTTAAAAGCTATCCTTGTTCCAAATAGTGATGTAGCAGCTTTAATAAAGCCACAATTTGAAGCGGGAAAAGAGCAGGTTGGTAAAAAGGGAATTATCCGCGACCATAAGGTTCATGAAGAAGTAATTACTAAAATAATGGAATTTGCATTAGCACAAGGATATGATGTGGAGCAAATTACTTTTTCTCCTATTAAAGGTGGTAATGGAAATATCGAATTTTTAATTCATTTGAAATGGTATGGAGAACGCGAGAAGGGTGAAAATCATTCTACTAACTCTCCTGCACTGATTGTTACCAATGCTCATACAGAATTAAAACAAGTGGGAAAAGGAGAAAACGAAGAGTAAAATTTATCCCGTCATTTGTGGGCAGGAAGACCTCCAAACTTCAAGTTTTTGATACATCAGAGAAAACTAAGTGGGGGACGAAGAAAACCCCTACTGATGGAAGTTTCACTTTATCTTTTTCCCCTTCATTCAGAATGGACCGTTATACAGAAGTGTAAAAGCTATGTGTTCTGTATCGGTCCATTTCTCATACGTTTTTATAGAGTAATGCGTATGTATAATGTGAAATTAAGTGAACTGGAAGTAATCCATAATGTACAAGAAATCGTTTATGAGTTACCATTATGATAAAGCAATCATAGGAAATTTATTACTGGAATTGGTGAGGTGCAACAAATGAATAAGGGTCAGCGCCATATAAAAATACGAGAAATTATTGCTAGCAAAGAAATTGAAACACAAGATGAACTTGTAGACATTTTGCGTAGTCAAAGTTTCAATGTAACGCAAGCAACTGTTTCTCGTGATATTAAAGAATTACATTTAGTGAAAGTTCCTTTGCAAGATGGAAGATACAAATATAGCCTACCCGCTGATCAACGCTTTAATCCGCTGCAAAAATTAAAACGTAGTATGATTGATGCATTTGTAAAGCTTGATATGGCCGGTCATATGATTGTATTGAAAACCTTACCAGGAAATGCAAATGCGATTGGAGCGTTAATTGACCATTTAGATTGGGATGAAATTCTAGGGACAATTTGCGGAGATGATACCTGTCTCATTATTTGCCGTACGCCAGAAGATACACAATTTGTCTCAGATCGATTTTTAAATATGTTGTAAGTATGACGCATCATCCTTTAACAGGAGATAGCATTTCAACGATCATCGCTTTTTCTTTTTTTACATGTGATACTTGATAACGAGGTGAATGTAGCATTGCTATCGGAATTATCAATTAGAAATTTTGCTATTATTGAGACGTTAAGTATTTCTTTTAAGAAAGGGTTAACCGTGCTTAGTGGCGAAACCGGTGCCGGAAAATCCATTATAATTGATGCCATTAGTCTTTTAGTTGGAGGAAGAGGATCCTCTGAATTTGTGAGATTTGGAACGGACAAGGCAGAAATTGAAGGTCTGTTCTATTTTGACAATGATGATCATCCTTGTCTTGAAAAAGCTCACGAACTAGATATTGAAGTTTCAGACGGAATGATTATTCTTAAACGTGACATATCCATTTCTGGAAAGAGTGTATGCCGCATAAATGGGAAGCTTGTGACGTTAACAGCTATGAAAGAAATAGGCAAGACACTTGTCGATATTCACGGACAGCATGAAACACAAGATTTGATGAACGAAGACCGTCATTTAGAGATGCTGGATTCATATGATTACGATGAAATCGTAGTAAAACTGACTAGCTACCAGGACCAATATAATATGTACGTAGATACAAAAAAGCAACTAAAGGCATTAACGGAAAACGAACAAAAAATGGCACATCGGTTGGATTTGTTACAATTTCAGCATGAAGAAATTCAAAAGGCAGCCTTGAAGCCAAATGAAGATAATGAGCTTATGGAAGAACGAACTAAAATCGCAAATTTCGAAAAGATATTTAAAGCAGTAGGGGATGCACATAGCTCGCTTATTAGCGATAATAGCGGTTTAGATTATGTTCGAAATGCTATGAGCCAAATGGAAACCATATCGGATTTAGACTCTTCCTTAAAGGAAATCTATGACACGGTTGCAAATAGCTACTACTTATTAGAGGAAGTAGCATATCAGTTACGCGAAAAATTGGACATGATGGAGTATGATCCAAATCGACTTGATTTTATTGAAACAAGATTAAATGAAATTCGCATATTAAAGCGTAAATATGGAAACAGTATAGAAGAAATATTGGAATATGCTGCGAATATTGAAACAGAAATTTCTACGATTGAAAACAAAGATGTGCATATCGAAAGAGCGAAAAAGCAACTAGTACAATTAGAAGAAGCATGTTTGAAAGAAGCGACAGAGTTGAGTGTATTTCGTAAAGAGCTTGCGGAACGCTTAACAGAGGCAATTCATAGAGAATTACGAGAGCTTTATATGGAAAAAACAAAGTTTGAAATTGTGCTGAAAAATATTCCAGGTACGGTCGATGATCCGCTTGTAGACGGAGCACCTGTTAAATTAACACGGAATGGCTATAATCATGCAGAATTTTATATTTCAACAAACCCAGGAGAGCCGTTAAAACCGTTAGCAAAGGTTGCTTCTGGCGGGGAGCTGTCACGTATCATTTTAGCCCTAAAAAGTATTTTTTCAGAGCATCAAGGAGTTACATCGGTTATTTTTGATGAAGTGGATACGGGAGTGAGTGGCCGGGTTGCCCAAGCTATAGCCGAGAAAATCCAGCGGGTGTCTGTTGGATCTCAAGTGCTCTGTATAACTCATTTACCCCAAGTTGCTTCGATGGCAGATAATCATTTATTTATTCGTAAGGAAATTATAAATGAGCGAACAATTACATCGGTTACGATACTTGAAGGGGAAGAGAAAGTGATTGAGGTCGCTAGGATGCTCTCTGGTGCTGAAATTACAGTCGTAACAAAGCAGCATGCACGGGAATTATTACAGCAAGCACAGTATATTAAGCAAACAGGTCAAGCTATCCAATAAAAGGATAGCTTTTTTATATCTCCCAGTTATAAACGGAAGCAGACAAGGAGAAATTAAATAGTGAAGCCGAGTTGGCTGAATGTGGGTTAGGAGCGAGGAGAGTGAAAAATGAAATATGAGCAATTTCGTAAGGTAATTGGTACATTTCTCCTTGTTTCGCTTCTCGTAGTTGGGTTTTGCAAACCTGTTCGAGAATTTATTGCAATGCCGCGGCAAGTTGTTCTGTTTGAAGGACAACAGTCACAACTCTCTACTTCTGTGTTCCAAGCAATGTCCACCAATCCATCAGTATTTACAGTTAACGATAGTCCAGATAGGTTTGTTGCTGCCCATGAAAGCGGAGAAGCTAAAATGGTTCTTCAGCTAGCTGGGCTTCCCGTAAAAAAAGTAAATGTTAGGGTGCTGAAGGATTTTAGAGTAATTCCTGGTGGTCAATCAATTGGAGTAAAGTTGAATGCGAAAGGTGTACTTGTTGTCGGACACCACCTCGTAGAAACGGATACAGGTAAGATTTCTCCTGGCGAAACCGCAGGCATTAAAGTAGGAGATATGATTACAGAAATTAATGGAAAAGGAATAGAACGTATGAGCGATGTAGCTCCTTTTATCCAAGATAGCGGTAAAACAGGAGCATCGTTAGATATTGTTGTTCTTCGTGATAACAAATATATGCGTACAAAATTGTCACCTGTAAAAAACAAACAGGATGCGTTTTATCGAATTGGTCTGTATATTCGTGATTCTGCTGCCGGTATTGGAACCATGACTTTTTTTCATCAAGATAGCATGAAATATGGTGCGCTTGGTCATGTCATTTCTGACAACGACACGAAAAAACCAATTGAAGTGGAAAATGGCCAAATTGTTAGGTCAACAGTTACGTCCATTCAACGCGGAAGTAACGGTGATCCAGGTGAAAAACTAGCAAGATTTTCTCCCGACCGTGAAGTAATCGGTACAATTACAACAAATAGTCCCTTCGGTATTTTTGGCAAATTAAACACATCCGTTCGAAACGAAATTATGGATGAAGCTCTTCCAATAGCGCTATCTAGTCAAGTAAAGGAAGGGCCAGCAAAAATATTAACAGTTATTGATAAAGATAAGGTGGAGGCTTTTGATGTTGAAATTATTAGTAGTGTTCCTCAAAAATTTCCAGCTACGAAAGGAATCGTTGTGAAAATTACCGATAAACGACTTCTTGAAAAAACAGGTGGGATTGTACAAGGAATGAGCGGCAGTCCAATAGTCCAAGATGGGAAATTAATTGGAGCTGTGACGCATGTTTTTGTAAATGACCCAACCTCTGGATATGGCGTTCATATTGAGTGGATGCTACAAGAAGCAGGAATCAACATTTATGAACAGTATGATCATAAAAAAGCGAGCTGATTTTTAGCTTGCTTTTTTATATGCAGTCTTCCATCTGTTTCAGTTTCTCAGTCCTTGTTTTTTGTTGTATAATAAAGGAAACAAAAACAAGGTGTACTAAGGCAATTTATACTAGTAAGTGACGAAGAAACGAAAAAAACAGAGATATAACATGAAAGCATAAGAAAAGAAGAAGTTTTGACTACTTTTTAGTAAATTAAGTAAATATTAAAAGGATATGACAAGTTATTGTCGAAAACTTCATTTATATACCTTATGGTTTCTATTTATTGAAACTTATTGGGATAAGGGAGGAAAAATTGTGGAGAAGATTAAAGTTTGTCTTGCGGATGACAACAAAGAACTCGTATCCATGCTTGAAGAATACGTATCGGGACAAGAGGATATGGAAGTAATTGGTGTTGCTTACAACGGTCAGGAATGTTTACATTTGCTCACTGATAAAAGTCCGGATGTTCTGGTTTTAGATATTATCATGCCTCATTTAGATGGATTAGCGGTATTAGAAAAGCTACGTATGATGGAAAAGAAACAACCTAACGTTATCATGCTTACTGCCTTTGGACAAGAAGATGTGACAAAAAAGGCGGTAGATCTAGGAGCGGCGTATTTTGTGTTAAAGCCATTTGATATGGAAAATTTAACGAGTCATATTCGGCAGGTTAGTGGAAAGCCAAGCGCTGTTGTGAAACGACCTCTGAATTCGTACCGTTCGAGTTCTTCGGAAGGAAAACCGAAGAATTTAGACGCTAGTATTACAAGTATTATTCATGAAATTGGGGTTCCAGCACATATTAAAGGATATATGTATTTACGTGAAGCAATTTCGATGGTTTATAATGACATTGAGCTTCTAGGCTCTATTACAAAAGTATTGTATCCAGATATTGCAAAAAAGTATAATACTACAGCAAGCAGGGTAGAACGTGCCATTCGTCATGCGATTGAAGTAGCGTGGAGCCGTGGCAATGTTGAATCTATTTCATCCCTATTTGGATACACCATATCCATGTCGAAAGCTAAGCCAACAAACAGTGAATTTATTGCGATGGTTGCTGATAAGCTTCGCCTTGAGCATAAGGCTTCTTGAATGAGATAAGTTTGTAAGTGTAATTTATCTTGTATACATTCTAACAACGTCCTTTCTATGTAAGGAGTTCGTAAAGGTGATAGCTGTAAGGTTATCTCCTTTTTATATGTATGAAAATCATTTTCTGTAAAGAAAAGGACCAGAAATATTGAAGATATGCTACCAGAAGTAGTTTGTAATGATATGTCTCGGTAAGGCAGAATAAAAAATAGCTCAAAAGGAATTCGGTTTCCCTTTTGAGCTATTTTTTATTCCCCTTGTTTATCTTGTTTTTCCAGTTGCGCTAGTTTTTGAATAAGAATGTACTGCGGCATATGCATAACTTGTTCAAGCGGCATCTTAAGCGCTTGTGACAACTTTAATGCTGTTTCTGGTGTTATTTGTAATGGACGCAAAACTACAGACCCCCTTTAATGTTAGTATACCATAGTAGATGAAAAAGATAGGAACAAGGATTGTTAGAGTCAGCCGTAGATACAAATAATATAGAATCTGCTGTTATTGTTTGATTAAAAATAAGAACGTTTACAATAAAAATTGTACTTGTAATCTGTTCAAATTGCGTGTATAAATTAAATTGTGACCAAGTACTAAAATCAGGTTTTATGAAATGGTCTTGTTTCAATCAAACCTACTAGTTCGCTCTCTCTTTTTTCGAAAACGTGATTGTAATTTATTTCGTTTCCGATCTCGATGGAATAGAAATCCACCAAAGAGATACATTCCTACACCAAAAAGTATAACACCTAGTAGAAACTGCGTAGAAAGAGTAGGAATGGGGGAGTTAAGAATGGCAAACAAGGTATCTCTCATGAATTTAATTCCTATTACGGCCATAATGATGGGGAGTAAAGCTAGCAATAAAGCGGTTGTACGATTCGTCTGAATCCCTTCCTTTCAAAAGAAAGATATATATTAGAAATCATCTTATATATATCCTTTATTTGTCAATAAGAGAATATAAATAAAGAAAGTAGCATTATGATTAGTCGAAGGGGTAAGAAGAATGAACATTCATACATGTTCATATTATGGATAGCAATACATGTAGATTTTCATTAAATACTATATAAGTAATTTTCAGGTAATAATGTTAGTGCTAGGTCTTAATTGTAAGTAATCCTTTTTATGGCTTTAGGAGAAGATGAGGATTCAAATATGAAAGATAGGAAGCTGATTTTTCATCATACATAAGTGAGGGACGAAGAGAATGAACCATATTAATATGACATTAAATATGCTAGTTGAAAAAGCAGCGAAACAACCGAAAAAGACAGTAGCCGTTGCGGCGGCAGATGATGAAGAGGTAATAGAGGCAATTGCTGCTGCAGTAGCAGCAGAAATTGCTAACTTTTATCTATATGGAAATGCAGAAACGATTTCAAATATGATGAATAAGTACCATTTGTCTGCCAGCGATCAAATCCAAGTTTATGATGCCACCTCTGTAGAGGCTGCGCAGTTAGCGGTTCAAGCGGTAAGTAGTGGGATGGCAGATATCGTCATGAAGGGAAATGTAAGTACGGCAATCATTTTAAAGGCGGTACTTCATAAAGAATATGGATTACGAACTGGCAATGTTTTATCACATGTGGCAGTATTTGAAGTCCCTAATTATAATCAATTCATTACCGTAACGGATGCAGCTATGAACATTGCTCCAGACTTAGATGGAAAGGCAGCCATTTTGAAAAATGCAGTTGCAGTTGTTAGGTCTCTTGGGATAGAGAGACCAAAAGTAGCACCTTTAGCTGCTGTGGAGCTAGTCAATCCCGCTATGCAAGCAACGATTGATGCCGCGCTATTAACACAAATGAATCGCCGCGGTCAAATTAAAGATTGTGTTGTAGATGGCCCCCTTGCATTAGATAATGCTATTTCTAAAATTGCTGCAGCACATAAAGGGATTGTAAGCGATGTTGCAGGAGAAGCAGATATATTACTTGTACCTAATATTGAAACAGGCAATATTTTATATAAATCACTCGTATTTTTTGCGAATGCAAAAGTAGGAGCAATAATTGCAGGAGCAAAGGCACCAATTGTTTTAACATCACGTGCCGATTCTGCTGAATCCAAATTATATTCACTCGCTTTAGCTGTTGCAACTGCCATATCTTAACACAGCTATAACGAAAGGAGAGTAAATATTGGATATTTTTAAAAGTATGGAGTTATACGATTACGAACAATTGCTATTTTGTCAGGATAAAGAGTCAGGATTAAAAGCAATCGTATCGATTCATGACACAACACTCGGTCCGGCACTCGGTGGAACGAGAATGTGGACGTACGTGTCTGAAGAAGCGGCTATAGTGGACGCGCTTCGTTTATCTAGAGGAATGACATACAAGAATGCTGCTGCTGGACTGAATCTTGGCGGAGGAAAAACCGTCATTATTGGAGATCCGCGTAAAGATAAAAATGAGGCAATGTTCCGTGCTTTTGGACGATTTATACAAGGCTTAAACGGAAGATATATTACAGCTGAGGATGTCGGCACTACTGTTGATGATATGGATATTATTCATGAGGAAACAGATTATGTTACGGGCATTTCCCCTTCATTTGGCTCTTCCGGCAATCCATCCCCCGTTACAGCTTTCGGTGTGTACCGAGGTATGAAAGCAGCGTCAAAGGAAGCTTTTGGTAGTGAAAGCTTAGAAGGAAAAGTAATCGCAATTCAAGGGGTTGGCAATGTTGCGTATAATCTTTGCAAACACTTGCATCTTGAAGGAGCTAAGCTAATCGTAACGGATATTCATAAACAATCGGTACAACGGGCTGTGGATGAGTTTTCTGCAACTGCAGTTGATCCAACTGACATATATGAAGTGCAGTGTGATA
>NZ_JBXKMX010000191.1:0-2119 GCF_056992975.1 Ectobacillus sp.
TAATCACCATACCATCTATTGATTTTCTTTGATCAAACGAAGTTGTTGGTTGTGTAAGGTTCATTCCTTTATTCATAGCACCTGTTACAACTAATCCAATCGCTCCCACACCTACTAAAATTCCCGCTGCAATCACTATATGCTTTAGCACCTTTATTCTCCTCTCATTATTTTCATATGGAATCCAAAATAGAATCGAACACCCCTGTACAATAATTTCCCTATAAAAATGAGTGCAACAGCTAGCAACACGCCTAAGCCACTCATAATCATCGAGATAAAAATGGATTGTATGATATCCATGTCACGAATAAAAAAAGGAGAAATAAGCAAAGTCACCCCGCCAATTATAAAAGCTACCGCTACCGTCCAAAGGGAAAGATAAATGGATACCAACATAATGGCTGGAATGAGTGCAACCATCACATTAAAGAGAACTAATCCAATTCCAATTCCTATTTTTTTCACTAGCGAAGGAGAACGTTTCGGCACTACCACTTCTCGTAGCCCAAGTTCCTTCAAAATCTCTTCTTCTCCTTTCCCCTTCGCTAAAGCTGTTTCATATAAATCTTCGTATAACTCAATTATTCGATTTTTATCTTCCACTGATGCCTCAACTAGCCGTTTTTCGATAATTGCCCGCATTGCCTCCTTGCTCATTGCGTCTCTCCCCCTTCTCTCTTTCTTACTGTATGATATAAAAAAGAAACCCTCTAACATAGTGAAAGGAGTCATGACTTTATAAGTCTATTTCATGACTTTTAGACTAGAAATTTCATAACTAAAAAAGATGCCGCAAACGTGACATCTTCTTAATATAAAAGGCCGAGATGATCATCTCGGCCTTACGCTTTCATTATTTAAATAAAATGAGAAAATCCCCATATCCTTCTTTTTCTAACTCTTCTTTTGGAATGAAGCGAAGGGCAGCAGAATTAATACAATAACGAAGTCCGCCTTTGTCCTTTGGTCCATCTTCAAATACATGACCAAGATGCGAATCTCCTTCTCTACTACGCACTTCCGTACGGACCATTCTATGACTGATATCCATATTTTCCTTGACACTTGCATCCATAACCGGCTTGGTAAAACTTGGCCATCCACATCCGCTATCAAATTTCTCTCGTGAGCTAAATAACGGTTCGCCTGAAACAATTTCTACATACAATCCTTCTCTATGTTCGTTCCAAAATTCATTTTGAAAAGGAGGCTCCGTTCCGTTTTCTTGTGTGACATAATACTGCATTTCAGTAAGTTTACTTTTTAAATGCTCTTTGTCTAACTCCCAATGCTTCTTTATAAATGTATCTCGGCCTGATCCTTTTCGATATAAACCATAGCGAAAAGGGTTTTTCTTATAGTAGTCTTGATGATAATCTTCAGCTTCATAAAAAGGCTTTGCCGGAAGAATTTTCGTTGCAATCGGCTTTTGAAAACGGCCGCTTTCCGCTAATTCAATTTTAGAAGCCTCTGCCTTCTGACGTTGTTCTTCGTTATGATAGAAAATCACAGTTTGGTATGATTCACCGCGGTCGTGAAATTGACCTCCTGCATCAGTTGGATCGATTTGACGCCAATACATCTCAAGTAGCTCGTCATAGGACATGCGACTCGGATCAAATGTAATTTGCACAGCCTCATAGTGTCCTGTTGTTTCCGAACATACTTCCTTGTATGTTGGATTTTCCTTGTGACCGCCTGTATAACCAGACACGATTTTTATAATGCCATCTATTTCATCAAACGGTTTAACCATGCACCAAAAACAACCACCTGCGAAGGTTGCAAGCTCTCTAGTTTGTTCTGTTTCGCTCATGCTTTCACCCCATTCTTCTTATTTTTCCCAAAAAACGATCTTACTTCATATTGTATAGCAATACCACATGAACACCAAACAAACTGCACTTTGCAAAGTAGAAACATTATGTAATAACAGTAAACGGCTGCCATTCCTCAGGCAGCAACGATACATAGGGTTCTTTCAAAAAACGATCATCTACAAGTACAATTGTACCGGTATCTTCCTCCGTTCGAATCAGTCTTCCGCCGGCTTGCTGCACTTTGTTCATCCCGGGATATACATAGGAGTAGTTGTATCCATTTGCGCCAGTAGTAT
>NZ_JBXKMX010000192.1:0-22811 GCF_056992975.1 Ectobacillus sp.
ATTTTCATTCACCTCCTGGTAGCAATCGAGTAACTCGATACTTACATAGAACAACAAATATTTTATCAAACGATAGGCTTAATTGCAATAGAGAGAACAAATGATTTTTATAAACGAAAAAGCGGACATGGCTCGAACTGCTCCGGAGGCTAGAAGTTCCGCGCACAAAAAGGAGCATTTTGCCTTTATGGGGGAGGGTTTTCCGGCCGGATGGAGCAAGCCAGGGGAGTTAGATTATAAACGACAGACATGGCTCGAACTGCTTTGCAGAGGGAAATATACTGAAATGGAATCAAATATATAGAGTTGGATATTCTAATGGTATTTGATAAGCAGGAGGATGGTTTATGAAGAAATTAAATTTACAAAATTATTGTGTACGGACGGATTTGGCTGTTGAGGCGCATGAACTGCTGCAGGAAAGAAGTGAATCTGCTATTCCGGGGGTTCATGTGGAGGAACGCGTAGAGGATTGCGTGAAGATTACGAATGTTGTGATAGAGGATCATGCATCTGAGGCGATGGGGAAAAAACCAGGAACGTATCTTACATTTGATATACAAGGAATTCGAGAGCAGGATACAGAACTCCAGCAAAAGGTTGAACAAATTTTTGCGAAAGAAGTAGCTATTTTTTTAGAAAGCATTGGTATCTCTCGTGAGGCAAGCTGCCTTGTTGTAGGTCTTGGAAATTGGAATGTTACACCAGATGCGCTTGGACCAATGGTTATGGAGAATATAGTAGTAACGAGACATTTGTTTTTGCTGCAGCCTGAGCAAGTGCAAGAGGGATTTCGCCCTGTAAGTGCTCTATGTCCCGGGGTGATGGGGGCAACTGGTATTGAAACGAGCGATATAATACAAGGCGTTGTAGAAAAAACGAAGCCGGATTTTATTATCGCAATTGATGCACTTGCCTCGCGTTCTATTGAACGAGTGAACCGCACGATTCAGATGTCTGATACTGGTATTCACCCTGGAGCAGGTGTTGGAAACAAACGAAAGGAGCTAAGCAAAGAAATCCTTGGTATTCCTGTTATTGCAATTGGAGTACCGACTGTCGTAGATGCTGTTAGTATTACAAGTGATACGATTGATCTTATTTTAAAACATTTTGGAAGGGAATTAAAAGAAGGTGATAAGCCATCACGTTCTTTGCTTCCAGCCGGATTTTCCTTTGGCGGGACAAAGGTGCTTACAGATGATGATTTACCTGACGATGCAAGAAGAAATATGTTTATGGGGATTGTTGGTACACTTCCAGAAGAAGAAAAAAGAAAGCTCATTTATGAGGTATTGTCTCCTTTAGGGCATAACTTGATGGTTACACCGAAGGAAGTGGATGCGTTCGTAGAAGACATGGCCAATGTGTTAGCAAGTGGCTTGAACGCAGCCCTTCATCATAACGTGGATCAAAATAATACGGGAATCTATACTCATTAATGATGTAGTAAGGAATAAGATAAGGTGTATCTTTTTCACGTGAAGAGGTAGTGGACAAGTCTGCATGACGGCAATTTTCATTGAATCTTACGTACTGTATTGATATAATCAAAGCTAGTGTATGCCTTGCGATACTAGTAGGAGTGAGAACGTATGAATAAAGAAGAAAGAGAAAATCGAAAGTCCCGTATTCGTAACTTTTCGATTATTGCCCATATTGATCATGGAAAGTCAACCTTGGCAGATCGAATATTAGAACGAACAGAAGCATTGTCCCAACGTGAAATGAAAGAACAGCTATTAGATTCAATGGATTTAGAACGTGAACGTGGAATTACGATTAAGCTAAATGCCGTTGAGCTTCAGTATAAAGCAAAAGATGGGGAAACGTATATTATGCACTTAATTGATACCCCAGGACATGTTGATTTTACGTATGAAGTGTCTCGTAGTTTAGCAGCGTGTGAAGGTGCAATTCTGGTTGTAGATGCTGCGCAGGGAATAGAAGCGCAAACATTGGCAAATGTATATTTAGCACTTGATAACAATCTTGAAATTCTTCCGGTAATTAACAAAATCGATTTGCCTAGTGCCGATCCAGAACGAGTTCGCCAGGAAATTGAAGATGTAATCGGACTAGATGCTTCAGAGGCTGTGTTAGCTTCTGCGAAAGCAGGTATAGGGATTGAAGAAATCTTAGAACAAATTGTAGAAAAAGTTCCGGCACCATCAGGTGATTCAGAAGAACCTTTGCAGGCATTAATTTTTGACTCATTGTACGATGCATATCGAGGTGTTATAGCCTATATTCGTGTTGTAAATGGTACGGTAAAAGTCGGCGATAAAGTTCGAATGATGGCTACTGGAAAGGAATTTGAAGTACTGGAAGTCGGTGTGTTTACGCCTAAGCCAGTATTGCGTGATGAATTAATGGTCGGGGATGTAGGGTTTTTAACAGCATCTATCAAAAATGTTGGCGATACACAGGTTGGGGATACCATAACGCATAGTGATCGTCCTACTACTAAACCGCTTTTAGGGTATCGCAAAATGAATCCAATGGTATTTTGCGGTATGTATCCAATTGATACAGCGAAATACAATGATATGCGTGAAGCACTTGAAAAATTACAATTGAATGATGCTTCCCTTCAGTTTGAGCCAGAAACGTCTCAAGCACTTGGTTTTGGATTTCGTTGTGGCTTTTTAGGACTCCTTCATATGGAAATTGTGCAGGAACGGATTGAACGTGAATTTAAAATCGACTTAATTACAACTGCTCCTAGTGTAATTTACAAAGTCTACACAACGAGTGGTCAAGAAATTGCCGTAGATAATCCTTCGAATATGCCGGAACCGCAAAGTATTGATCGGATTGAAGAGCCATATGTTAAAGCGACAATTATGGTACCAAATGATTTCGTCGGAGCGGTTATGGAAATTTGCCAAGGAAAACGCGGGTCATTTATTGATATGCAATATCTAGATGAAACTCGTGTTACACTTACGTACGAAATTCCTCTTTCAGAAATTGTTTATGATTTCTTTGATCAATTGAAGTCAAGTACAAAAGGATATGCGTCGTTCGACTATGAACTAATTGGCTATAAGCCTTCTAAGCTTATGAAAATGGATATTTTATTGAATAATGAAAATGTAGATGCCTTGTCTATCATTGTTCATAAGGATTCCGCTTATGAACGTGGAAAGACAATTGTAGACAAGTTGAAGGAACTTATTCCAAGACAACAGTTTGAAGTACCGATCCAAGCAGCTGTTGGTATGAAAATTGTTGCACGGTCAACGATTAAAGCTATGCGCAAAAATGTGTTAGCGAAATGCTACGGTGGTGACATTTCCCGTAAACGTAAACTCCTCGAGAAACAAAAAGAGGGGAAAAAACGGATGAAAACGATAGGATCTGTTGAAGTGCCGCAAGAAGCATTCATGGCAGTCCTTCGTATGGATGATACCAAATAAGTTATAATAAAAAGTAAATGAGGTTTACGGCATTGGACCGCCATACAAAAATCTTGTATTAACAAGAATTTCGTATGGCGGTCCATATTTTCATCAATCGTAAAAGGGGGAGAGAATTTGATTCGAGCAGCCTACATACACATTCCTTTTTGTCAGCATATTTGTCACTATTGTGATTTCAATAAAGTATTGCTTGCCAATCAACCGGTTGATCAGTATTTAGACTATTTAGAGAAGGAAATGCAACAAGTCTTGATACGAACACCATTTGAGGAGCTTGATACCATTTTTGTTGGTGGAGGGACTCCTACAGCACTATCGATGCATCAAACAGAAAAACTTCTGTCGATAATTGAGAGTAATTTAAAACCGTTTGGTTCAAATTATGAGTATACGTTTGAGGCGAACCCAGGTGACTTACCAAAGGAAAAATTGCAACTGCTGAAGAGCGGGGGAGTGAATCGCCTAAGTTTTGGTATTCAAACCTTTGATGATGGACTATTGAAAAAAATTGGACGATCTCACACAAAGCGAGATGCCTTTGAGGCAATTGAGGATGCAAAAAAAGTAGGATTTGCAAATATTAGTGGGGATTTCATATACGCTTTACCAGAGCAAACCATACAAGATGTAAAAGAGACGCTACATATCGCTATGCTACTAGAATTGCAGCATATGTCAGCCTATTCGTTAATTGTGGAGCCGAAGACTGTATTTTATAATCTAATGAAGCGTGGGAAATTACATCTGCCAAGCGAGGATCATGAGGCAAGCATGTATGAATATATTATGCAGGAAATGGAAAAGAATCAATATCATCAATATGAAATAAGTAACTTTGCGAAATCGGGTTTTGAAAGCAGACATAATATAACGTATTGGAATAATGAAAGCTACTATGGATTCGGGGCAGGAGCCCACAGCTATGTATCCGGGCAACGTATTCAAAATGCGGGACCTTTAAAGCAATACTTTACACTGATTGATAAGACCGGATATCCATATCATGAGGTGCATGATGTGACAAAACAAGAAAAAATGGAAGAAGAAATGTTTTTAGGACTTCGTAAAACAGAAGGGGTAAGTAAGTCGGTCTTTAAGCAAAAGTTTCAAGTCACCATGCATGAAAAGTTTACTAAACAAATCCAGATGAATAAGCAACGAGGATATATAGAAGAGACAGAAGACACTGTGCGGTTAACGAAACTGGGAACATTATTAGGAAATGAAGTGTTTCAATCATTTCTTCTCGAATAACAATCGTTTTGCATTGACAAGAACATGGTTAGTTTGGTACTTTAATAATAGATTTAGCACTCGGAGGTTATGAGTGCTAACAGAGGTGATAATAGATGCTGTCAGAACGTCAACTCTTAGTGTTACAAATTATCATCGACGATTTCATTCATTCTGCGCAGCCAGTTGGCTCCCGTACATTGTCGAAGAAAAAAGAGATTACCTTTAGCTCCGCTACAATTCGTAATGATATGGCAGATTTGGAGGAGCTTGGGTATATAGAAAAAACCCATAGTTCATCGGGACGAGTTCCTTCAGAAAAGGGATATCGGTTTTATGTGGACCATTTGTTAGCACCACAGCATTTGCCGTATGATGAAATAGTTCAGGTTAGAAATATATTTACTGAAAAAATGCTTGAAATGGAAAGTATTGCACAGCAATCAGCGCAAATTCTATCTGACTTAACGAATTATACTGCAATTGTTCTCGGTCCAAAAGTTACAGAAAATAAATTGAAACGTGTCCAAATCATTCCACTTGGAAATGATACAGCCGTTGCGATTATTGTAACGGATTCAGGTCATGTTCAAAGTAAGACCATTACCATTCCAACATCTATGCATATGAATGATTTGGAAAAAATGGTTAATATTTTAAATGAAAAATTGGCTGGGATTTTACTTTCTGATCTTCATCATAAGTTGTATCAAGAAATTGCTTACGTTTTACGTCAGAATGTTCAAAATTACGATCAAATCATGCAACTTTTAGATGGCACGTTAACGTTACCAATTTCAGAGAAACTTTATTTTGGAGGAAAAACGAATATATTGACGCAACCAGAGTTTAACGACATTAATAAAGTACGTTCTTTATTAAATATGATTGAACACGAGCAAGAATTTTATCATTTGTTGCGTAATAAAAAAGTAGGAATTCAAGTAAAAATTGGTCATGAGAACAATTCATCTGCAATAGAAGATTGTAGTCTTATTACGGCTACGTACTCCCTTGAGGATGAATTACTAGGTACGTTTGCTATACTTGGACCGACTCGCATGAACTATTCCCGGGTAATTAGTATATTAGATCTTTTCTCTTCGCAACTGTCCAACGTGTTTCAAAGGTTGAATCAAAGCAAAGAGTGAGGCAAAATAGAACATGGTATTTCGTTTCATAAGGGAATTCATTTAAGGGAGGTGAAATGTTTGAAAGAACGTAATGAGCAAGTGACAGAAGAATCTGTAGCAGAACAAGAAGTAGTTGAAGAAGTGGTAGAAGAAGTAGAACAAGAGGAACAGGCTGAGCAAGAAGAACTTTCAGAGCAAGACAAGAAGATTGCTGAATTAGAGGCAAAGCTTTCTGAAACCGAAAATCGCCTGTTACGATTGCAAGCTGATTTTGACAATAATCGTCGCAGAGTGCAGCTAGATCGTCAAGCTGCAGAAAAATATCGTTCACAAAGTCTTGTATCTGATATTTTACCTGCTCTAGATAGCTTTGAGCGAGCGATGAAAGTGGAAGTAAACGATGAACAATCGAAGGCTCTTCTTCAAGGAATGGAAATGGTACTTCGCCAGCTTACAGAAGCTCTATTGAAAGAAGGAGTGGAAGTAATTGAGGCAGTAGGAAAAGCATTTGATCCAAACCTGCATCAAGCGGTTATGCAAGTGGAAGAACCATCACTTGAATCAAACATTGTTGTAGAAGAATTTCAAAAGGGTTATAAATTAAAGGATCGAGTGATTCGACCTTCAATGGTTAAAGTAAATCAGTAACACTACATATATTAGGAGGTTTCGCCATGAGTAAAATTATTGGGATTGATTTAGGTACTACAAATTCTTGCGTTGCTGTAATGGAAGGCGGAGAGCCTAAAGTTATTGCAAATCCAGAAGGAAATCGCACAACACCATCTGTTGTTGCATTTAAGAACGAAGAACGTCAAGTTGGGGAAGTTGCTAAGCGTCAAGCTATTACAAACCCAAATACAATTATTTCTATTAAACGTCATATGGGAACAGATTATAAAGTAGAAGCAGAAGGAAAACAATTTACACCGCAAGAAATTTCAGCAATCATTTTGCAAAACCTAAAAGCTACTGCTGAAGAATACTTAGGTGAAACAGTAACGAAAGCTGTTATTACTGTTCCTGCATACTTTAACGATGCACAACGTCAAGCTACAAAAGATGCTGGACGTATTGCTGGTCTTGAAGTAGAACGTATTATAAATGAACCAACAGCAGCTGCACTTGCATATGGATTAGATAAGCAAGATACAGAGCAAAAAATTCTTGTGTATGACCTTGGTGGTGGTACATTTGACGTTTCTATTCTTGAACTTGCTGAAGGAACATTTGAAGTAATTGCTACTGCTGGGGATAATCGCCTTGGTGGTGACGACTTTGACCAAGTGATTATTGATTACTTAGTTGAACAATTCAAGAAAGAAAATAGCATCGACCTTTCTAAAGATAAAATGGCATTGCAACGTTTAAAAGATGCAGCTGAAAAAGCGAAAAAAGACCTTTCAGGTGTAACATCTACACAAATTTCATTGCCGTTCATTTCTGCTGGAGCTGCAGGTCCTCTGCATCTTGAAGTATCTTTATCACGTGCGAAATTTGATGAACTTACAGCTGGCCTTGTAGAAAGAACGCTAGAACCTACACGCCGTGCGCTTCGTGATGCAGGATTAAATGCAGCAGAACTAGATAAAGTTATTCTTGTTGGTGGATCTACTCGTATTCCAGCTGTACAAGAAGCTATTAAACGCGAAACAGGAAAAGAACCATTTAAAGGTGTAAATCCGGATGAAGTAGTTGCATTAGGTGCGGCTATTCAAGGTGGCGTGCTTACTGGAGATGTGAAGGGCGTACTTTTACTTGATGTAACTCCACTTTCACTTGGTATTGAAACGATGGGCGGCGTGTTCACGAAGTTGATTGAACGTAACACAACGATTCCAACAAGTAAATCTCAAGTATTCTCTACAGCAGCTGACAGCCAAACAGCAGTTGATATTCACGTGCTTCAAGGGGAACGTCCAATGGCATCCGATAATAAAACATTAGGTCGTTTCCAACTTTCTGATATTCCGCCAGCACCACGCGGTGTTCCACAAATCGAAGTTACATTTGATATCGATGCGAACGGTATCGTAAATGTACGTGCGAAGGATCTTGGAACGAATAAAGAACAAGCTATTACAATCCAATCTTCTTCAGGTCTTTCTGATGAAGAAGTAGATCGTATGGTGAAAGAAGCGGAAGCTAACGCTGATGCAGATAAGAAGAAAAAAGATGAAGTAGATTTACGTAACGAAGCAGATCAACTTGTCTTCCAAACTGAAAAGCTTGCAAAAGACCTAGAAGGTAAAGTGGAAGAAGCTGAGATTGCTAAGGCTAATGAAGCGAAGGATGCTTTGAAAGCTGCTATTGAAAAGAATGATCTAGAAGATATTCGTGCGAAGAAAGATGCACTGAATGAACTTGTACAAGGTTTAACAGTAAAATTATATGAACAAGCTGCTGGGGCACAGCAAGCTGGCCAAGCTGATGGTACAGAAGCGAAAAAAGATAACGTTGTAGATGCAGATTATGAAGAAGTAAAAGACGATAAATAATAGATCGTATTTGAAAAAAGTCAAAGTCAAGTATGCCTTGGCTTTGGCTTTTTTTCTATTAGAAGGCTTGGATTTACCATTGCATCTAAGGTTGCAATGGGCTTTCTTACAATGTTACAATTACCTTTATGGTGAAAGGAGTCGGGGGATAAGCTATGAGTAAAAGAGACTATTATGAAGTGTTAGGCGTAAGCAAAACAGCTTCTAAAGATGAAATAAAAAAGGCATATCGACGTTTAGCGAAGAAGTATCATCCTGACGTTAGTACGGAGGAAAATGCAACAGAAAAATTTAAAGAAGTACAAGAAGCTTATGAAGTATTAAGTGATGAAAATAAGCGTGCTTCGTATGATCAATTTGGTCATGCTGATCCGAACCAAGGCTTTGGCGGTGGAGGTTTTGAAGGTGGAGGCTTTGGATTTGAAGATATCTTCAGCACATTCTTTGGTGGTGGGGGAAGAAGACGCGATCCAAATGCACCACGTGAAGGTTCTGATTTACAATATTCTATGACTCTTAATTTCGAAGAAGCAATTTTCGGAAAAGAAATGGACATTGAAATTCCAAGTGAAGAAAATTGTGATACATGTAAAGGCACAGGTGCAAAGCCTGGAACGAAAAAAGACACATGTTCACACTGCGGAGGATCAGGTCAGGTGAGCGTAGAACAAAATACGCCATTTGGACGTATTGTTAATCGACGTGCATGCTCGCATTGCGGAGGAACCGGTCAAATTATTAAAGAAAAATGTACGACATGTCATGGTAAAGGGAAAGTTAACAAACGTAAGAAAATTCATATTAAAGTTCCAGCTGGAATAGATGATGGACAACAAATTCGAGTTTCTGGAAAAGGCGAGCCAGGTATAAATGGTGGCCCAGCAGGAGATTTGTATGTAGTTATTCGCGTGCGTCCTCATGAATTCTTCGAACGGAACGGGGATGACATTATTTGCGAAATGCCACTTACCTTTATGCAGGCAGCGCTAGGTGATGAAGTAGAAGTTCCAACTGTACAATCTAAGGTGAAGTTGAAAATACCTGCCGGAACACAAACCGGAACAGAGTTTCGACTAAAGGGTAAGGGTGCACCTAACGTAAGAGGCTATGGACAAGGAGATCAATATGTAGTTGTTCGTGTCGTAACTCCAACAAAGTTAACAGCTAAGCAAAAGGAATTGTTCGAAGAACTTGCGAAAGAAGGCCATGCAGAGTTGAAAGAAGATGGCTTGTTTGCAAAACTGAAACGAGCATTTAAAGGATAAAGACGGGTAGAAGAAATGAGTAGGAGTTGTTACTAGCATGAAATGGATCGAATACAGCATCCATACGACGCAATTTGCAGTCGAGCCGATTTCAAATATACTTCACGAAGCAGGAGCAAGTGGCGTATCCATTGAAGATGTGGCTGATTTAACGAAACAACGTGAACAGCAATTTGGTGAAATTTATGATTTGAATCCGCATGATTATCCTACTGAAGGTGTGACAGTAAAGGCATATTTTCCTGAAACGGATACAATCGAAGAATTGTTTCAAAATATAAAACAGGAAATTGACCACTTAGCATCATTAGATATTCCACTCGGAAAAAATGATGTAAGCATTAAGGAAGTACGGGAAGAAGATTGGGCCACATCGTGGAAACAGTACTATCATCCTGTAACTGTTTCAGAAACATTTACGATTGTCCCAAGTTGGGAGGAATATTCTCCTACCCCAGGTGAACATATTATAGAATTGGATCCAGGTATGGCTTTTGGAACAGGAACACATCCGACAACTGTTATGAGTATCCGTGCACTTGAAAAAACGATAGAGCATGGTGATCATGTCATTGACGTTGGTACAGGTTCCGGTATACTAAGTATTGCAGCAGCTAAGTTAGGTGCCGCATCTGTAAAGGCATACGATTTAGACATCGTTGCAGTGGAAAGTGCACAAGCAAATGTTATTCTTAATGGTACGGAGCAAGTTGTATCAGTTGCTCAAAATAATCTCTTACATGACGTAGAAGGTCCTGTGGATGTGATTGTTGCCAATATATTAGCTGAAATTATTTTATTATTTGTAGAAGATGCAGCAAAAGTAGTGAAAGAAAGTGGAATCTTCATTACTTCGGGAATTATTGAATCTAAAGAATTTGAAGTGAGAGCAGCCCTAGAGAGTGCTGGATTTGCAATTGAAGAAGTACTTCATCAGGAAGATTGGGTAGCTATTATTGCAAGAAAGAAAGCGAAATAAAGTTTTAAATTATGCAAAGGGGGATGTTTCCCCCTTTACTTGTTCAAAGAGTATTATGAAAAAGGGTTATGCAATGCAGCTAATCCTTATTATGTTAGTAGCAGTAGTATAGAATTTGTTTGCTTTTGCTTGGTAAGACAAATATTAGTAGGGTGATACGATGCAACGTTATTTTGTAAATAAGCTAGAAGACCAAACCTTTTTCATAGACGGTGACGATGCACACCATATAGTGCGTGTCATGCGAATGGAACAAGGAGATGAGTTGTACTGTTGTATCAATGGAAAAACAGCCCTTTGTACCATTTCTGAGCTTTCGTCTACGAGTGTACAAGCGACTGTTGTAGAATGGATAGAGGAAAGAAAAGAACTTCCAATCTTTGTTACAATTGCAAGCGGACTGCCAAAGGGGGATAAACTTGAACTCGTGTTCCAAAAAGGAACTGAGCTTGGTGCATCCGCTTTTTTACCGTTTCAAGCATCGCGTTCTATTGTGAAATGGGATGGAAAGAAAAGTGAAAAAAAAGTTGAAAGATGGGCTAAAATTGTAAAAGAAGCTGCTGAACAATCCCACCGAGCTACGATTCCCTCTGTGCAAGAACCCATATCCTTTCAGAAGCTTCTTTCTGCAAGTGAGGAGTATGATGTATGCATAGTAGCCTATGAAGAAGAAGCGAAGCGAGGAGAAAAGGCAAACTTTGCAAAAGCATTGGAAAGCTTACAAAATGGGCAGCATTTACTCCTTGTATTTGGTCCAGAAGGTGGCTTAACAGCGCAAGAAATAGAGAATTTACAACAGCATGGTTTTGTATCATGCAGTTTAGGTCCAAGAATATTACGAACGGAAACAGCTCCATTATATGCACTATCTGCTGTTTCGTATCATTTTGAATTAACGAGGTGATGATATGTCTTCAGTTGCATTTCATACATTAGGCTGCAAAGTGAATCATTATGAAACGGAAGCCATTTGGCAGCTGTTCAAAGAAAATGGATATGATCGAACAGAGTTTGATCATAGAGCCGATGTATATGTTATTAATACGTGTACCGTTACGAATACGGGAGATAAAAAGAGCAGACAGGTAATTCGCCGTGCTGTTCGTCAAAATCCAGATGCAGTTATTTGTGTAACAGGATGTTATGCGCAAACTTCACCTGCTGAAGTTATGAATATTCCTGGAGTAGATATTGTCGTAGGTACACAAGATCGTCATAAAATGCTTGGTTACATTGAGCAATTTAAAGAACAACGAGAACCAATCAATGGTGTGCATAATATTATGAAAGCACGTGTCTATGAAGAAATGGACGTTCCTTATTTTACAGATCGTACCCGTGCATCTCTCAAAATACAAGAAGGATGCAATAATTTTTGTACGTTTTGTATTATTCCTTGGGCACGTGGGCTAATGCGTTCTCGGGATCCAAAAGAAGTAACGCAACAAGCAAAACAGTTAGTAGATGCTGGATATAAAGAAATCGTACTAACAGGTATTCATACAGGCGGGTATGGGGAAGATTTAAAAAATTATAATTTAGCAATGCTTCTTCGTGACATGGAGAAGAATGTACCTGGATTGAAACGTCTTCGTATTTCTTCTATCGAAGCAAGTCAAATTACAGATGAAGTAATTGAAGCACTCCGTGATTCAAATGTAGTAGTTCGCCATCTTCATATTCCGCTTCAATCAGGTAGCAATACGGTGTTAAAACGGATGAGACGTAAATATACAATGGAGTTTTTTAAAGAACGTTTAGACCGTTTAAAGGAAGTATTTCCTAGTCTTGCGATTACGTCTGATGTTATTGTGGGCTTTCCAGGTGAGACAGAAGAAGAATTTATGGAAACATATAATTTTATTAAGGATAATAAATTTTCTGAGCTTCATGTATTCCCTTATTCCCAACGTACAGGCACGCCAGCAGCACGTATGGAAGATCAAATATCTGAAGAAGTGAAAAATGAACGTGTACACCGCTTGATCGCATTATCAGATCAACTAGCAAAGCAATATGCATCACAGTTTGAAGATGAAGTGCTTGAAATTATTCCTGAAGAACATAGCGAAGGGCAAACGCTTGTAGGTTATACGGATAATTATCTAAAAGTGCATATGGATGGTTCTGATGAGTTAATTGGAAAGCTTGTTCGAGTTAAGATTACAAAAGCAGGATACCCATTTAATGAAGCAACATTCGTTCGTGTAATGGATGATGAACATGTCTCAGCAGATGAGGCTAGTGCTTAAGTGAAAGGAGTCTAAAAATGGATTATGCAAAGTTAATTGACCATACGTTGCTTAAGGCAGATGCTACGAAAGATAGTATTATACAGCTGTGTGAGGAAGCGAAAACCTATCAGTTTGCATCGGTTTGTGTGAACCCAACTTGGGTAGAGACTGCAGCTCAATTGCTTCAAGAAAGTAATGTATTGGTATGTACAGTGATCGGATTTCCACTTGGTGCTAGTATGTCAGCAACGAAGGCATTTGAAGCAAGTCTTGCAATTGAAAAGGGTGCCAAGGAAGTTGATATGGTAATCAACATTGGTGCGCTCAAGGATAAACAAGATGAGCTTGTTGAAAAGGATATACGAGCAGTTGTTGAAGCAGCAAAGGGAAAGGCTACTGTAAAGGTTATTATAGAAACGTGTCTATTAACAGATGAGGAAAAGGTACGAGCATGTGAGCTAGCTGTTACAGCAGGTGCTGATTTTGTAAAGACATCTACTGGTTTTTCAACTGGCGGAGCAACGGTTGCTGATGTAGCACTTATGCGGCGAACAGTCGGACCAAGCATCGGGGTAAAAGCCTCTGGTGGTATCCGTGATCTTGCAAACGTAGAAGCAATGGTGCAAGCGGGAGCTTCTCGAATCGGAGCAAGTTCCGGCGTAGCAATTGTAAAGGGACAAAAATCTACGTCAGATTATTAATATTTCCATGAAATGAAGAAAATTTCTACTTCTATCCAATTTCTATATTCATTAGATAATGGAAGTTTTCTTTCTGTTTCGGTTGACCGAAATCATAAAAATGTATTATAATCGTTTAAGACATGCTGAAGAAATGGTATATTTCGCATGACTTAGAGTAGTGTAAGTGGATGTTTCGGAGGGAGGGAAATAATAATGTCTAAAACAGTCGTTCGTAAAAACGAGTCTTTAGAGGATGCACTTCGTCGTTTCAAACGCACAGTTTCTAAATCTGGAACACTTGCGGATGCAAGAAAACGCGAATTTTACGAAAAGCCAAGCGTAAGACGCAAGAAGAAATCCGAAGCAGCTAGAAAGCGTAAATTTTAAGAGAGGGTGTTAATATGAGTCTTCTCGATCGTTTAAATGAAGATATAAAACAAGCGATGAAGAGTAAAGAAAAGGATCGACTTTCTGTGATCCGTATGGTTAAGTCTTCTTTAAAGTACGAGGAGATTAAGCTTGGACAAGAGCTAACGGAAGAGCAAGAGCTTACCGTTTTATCTCGTGAAATGAAGCAGCGGAAAGACTCCCTCCTTGAATTTGAAAAAGCTGGTCGTGAAGACCTTGTGGATAAAGTGAAAGACGAAGTAAAAGTCTTAGAAGTATATCTTCCAGAACAATTAAGTGAAGAAGAATTAACTGCGATTATTAAGCAAGCGATTGCTGATGTAGGAGCATCTTCTAAAGCTGATATGGGAAAAGTAATGAGCAAGGTCATTCCTAACGTAAAAGGAAAGGCTGACGGTTCATTCGTTAATAAACTTGTTTCACAGCTTTTAGCATAAAAAAAGACGTCTAATTTAGACGTCTTTTTTTCTATGCTTTTTTCTTTTTCTGTGCTAGTAAAGCCCCTTCTTTCATACATTTGAGATGAGAGGGGGGTCTTTTAATGAAGAATTTGCAGCGGGTAAAGGATTGGCTTACAAAGCAGATGGACCTGCCTAGCGATGTATTGATGGATCTTCCGCGTATTACTTTAATTGGACAAATTCACATTTACATAGAAAACCATAGAGGACTGTTGCTATTTTCGGATAAGGAAGTACGCTTACTGCTTAAAAAAGGGCAACTGTTAATTAAGGGTCATTCCTTTGTCATCAAGACGATACTCCCAGATGAAATGTTACTTGAAGGTATGATTGAACAAGTGTTATTTCTAGATGAATAATGGGGGAGACGTATGAAAAACCATTGGATGATTTTCTTTTTTGGCTATGTGAGAGTATCGCTCAAGGGACGAGGAATAGAAAGGTTTTTAAATGAATGTGTTCGTCAAAAAATGATAATTTGGAATGTGAAAAAGCTAGGAGAAGAGCATATAACATGTTATATGCATCTGGCTGATGTGAAACAGATGAGAGCAATTCTTCGTAAGCATGAATGCGTGTTGCATTTCACAGGACGCTATGGCCTACCTTTTTGGAGAAAAAGGCTCCTTCGTAATAGTGGATTTACAATCGGATTTTTCCTTTGTTTCGGCCTTATTCTCCTGCTATCAAATATAGTTTGGGGGGTTGAGATTAAGGGAGCAAAGCCAGATACAGAATATCTATTGATTAAAGAATTAGAAAAAATGGGTGTGAAACAAGGAAAATTACAATTTCAGCTTCCCGATATTGAAACGATTCAACGAACCCTCACCAATAATGTAAGCTCAGTTACATGGATTGGAGTTGAGCAAAGAGGTACTTCTTATCACTTTCAGGTAGTAGAAAAAAATGAGCCTAAAAGAGAAGAACCGCTTAGTCCTCGGAATTTAGTTGCAAAAAAAGAGGCAGTGATAACGAAAATCTTTATAGAGGAAGGAAAACAAATAGTTGCCGTCAATGAACGAGTGGAAAAGGGACAGATTCTCGTATCTGGCCTATACGGTAAGGAAGATAATCCGATACGGGTAGCAGCTAAAGGAATTGTACTAGGGGAAACATGGTATGAATCGAATGTAGAGGTTCCGATTAAAACGACGTTTCAAGTATTTACAGGGGCATTTCTACAAAAGCATTATCTTGCATTTGGCAGTGCTCGTATGTTAGTGTGGGGATTTGAAAACAATACGTACAAGCAGTTTAAAACAGAAGAATATCAGTATCCAATTCATTTTTTCGGGTGGACCTTGCCTGTGCGCTATGAAAAAGCAATTGTTCGTGAAGAAGAGCCGGCAACTAGGGAATATACGGAGCAGCAAGCAATTGACGCTGGAATGGTAATGGCACGCGAAGATGTAAAGAAAAAATTGGATGAAAATTCCTCTATCATAAATGAAAAAGTTTTGCACAAGGTAGTTGAGAATGGTACATTAAAGTTGTCAGTATATTTTAAAGCAGTTGAAAACATAGTTACAACCGAACCGATAATGGAATCCAATATTCAAGGAGATTGAGTAATGGCCGAACAACTAGTAGAATTGAAGCAACAAGTTGAAAATCATAATGAGGCAGCTGCACTTTTTGGTGTGCAAGATGCTAATTTAAAACTTATTGAACGTGAGCTTCACGTTTCAATTGTAACACGAGGAGAAACCTTACGAGTGTCTGGTTCACAAGAAGCGGTAAAACTCGTTGAAGACATTTTGCAGCGCTTGCTTGCTGTCATTCGAAAGGGTGTTTCCATTTCTGAACGCGATGTAGCATATGCAATTGGGCTCGGTCATTCCGGGGGCCTTGAACATTTTGAAGAATTGTATGAAGAAGAGCTCATTAAAAATGCAAAAGGGAAACCAATCCACGTAAAAACGATGGGACAAAGACAATATATTCATGCCATGAAAAAAAATGATCTTGTCTTTGGCATTGGCCCAGCTGGTACAGGAAAGACATATTTAGCTGTAGTTATGGCAGTACAAGCACTGAAAACCAATCGTGTAAAGCGCATTATATTAACGAGACCAGCTGTTGAAGCTGGAGAAAGCCTTGGCTTTTTACCAGGAGACTTAAAGGAAAAGGTAGATCCGTATTTACGCCCTTTGTACGATGCACTCCATGATATTCTTGGTCAGGATCATACGCAGCGTATGATTGAACGTGGTACGATTGAAATCGCACCTCTTGCTTATATGCGCGGACGCACATTAGATGATTCCTATGTTATATTGGATGAAGCTCAAAATACAACAGGCGCCCAAATGAAAATGTTCTTAACCCGATTAGGATTTGGATCCAAAATGGTGATTACTGGGGACCCGTCGCAGGTTGACTTGCCCCGAGGCGTGAAATCCGGATTAACGAGTGCTAGAAGCATTCTGGCTGATGTAAACGGTATTTCTTTTGCTGTGCTCGAACAATCTGATGTAGTGCGCCATCCGGTTGTTCAGCGGATTATTGCTGCATATGAGAAGGTAGAATAAAGGTGACCCACATGGGGGATGACTTATGAGTCATCTCTTTTTGTTTGCACTCTCTTCCTAGTTGTTAAAGAATGAAAGAGAAAGAATTGGCGTTCCGAACTTTATTTTTATATGATAAGATTATATGTAATGTTTTCAGTAGGGTACAACAGATATTATGTGGAGAGAGGAGTACGCATCTCAATGTCTAGGTCCGGTAATATCTCTCAGTGGTTCAGACAGTTTATATGCTCGAAAATGACGAATCAATTGATGTATATTTTGTTAGGAGTTATATTGTTTGCTACATTGGCAAGCAATGTGAAGCCAGATGAACTTGATATAAATCTGTTATCTATCGCTAAGAAAACGATTCATTCGCCAATTACAATAGAAGATAAGGCAACGACTGAAAAGAAGAAACGTGAGGCGGCTCAAAAGGTTGAAGATCAATATACGTATCGAAGCGAGTATAAACAAAATCGAATCGATATTGTGAATTCAGTTTTTGATGCAGTAAAAGAAGTGGAAGATGAAATAAAAAACGTTCCTGTACCTCAAGGACAACCTCAGATTCCCGTGTCACAGACCGATAAATTAGATAAGCTTAAGAAAAAGTTGCCAAATGAATTATCGAAAGCAATTACAGATCAAGGATTGCTCCCCTTTTTAGATGCAACACAAGATCAACTTACGGTAGCCAGAGAATCCACAGTTACGGCTGTAAATAATTTAATGAGTAACCATATTAAAATTAATGAGGCAGATCAAGCAAAGGAACAGATAGCGAATGAGCTACGTTTTGCAAACGTAAATGATAAATTCAAGGATTCTATTATTGCTCTCGGTCAGTATTCAGTCGTTCCCAATTATTTTTATGATCCGGGTACAACGAAGGAACGAAAGCAGATGGAAATGGATGCTGTTGCACCTGTTTATATATTGCAAGGTCAAGTCCTTGTAAAAGAAGGCGATACGATTACAAGGGAAGTCTATGATCAGCTTAAGCTAGTGGGGTTAGTAGACAATCAAAATCCGTTGCAACCTTATATTGGACTAGTTATTATACTTGTTATTCTCCTTTACTTCGTTTACCGACAATTTGATTCGTTTTTAAAGAAGAAAAGGGATGCCGTCCCTTATTTATTGGCGTATACCATTATACTATCGATAACTTTATTTTTAATGAAAACAATTAGTTTGTTTCAAAGAGTCGAATATACGGAAATGGGATATATTGTTCCTGTTGCAATGGGGACGATGCTAGTAAAACTGATGATTGGAGATCGATTCGTTTTACTAACTAGTGTGGTTCTCTCCATTAGTGGAAGTATTATGTTTAATGAAGGCGTGACGAACACATTTAACTATTCGATTGGTTTGTATATGCTACTTAGTGCGCTGTCGGTAAGCGTTTTTATTCGTGAAAAGAATCGGAGAAGCATGATTTTACAAGCGGGCATATTTATTTCCATGTTTAATGTTGTCGTACTATCTTCCCTGTATTTGCTTCGAAATGGACAATTTTCTATCTTTGAAATTAGCATTCATCTTATGATGGCTGCCGCTTCAGGCATTCTTTCTTCTATTTTGGTTATGGGGATTTTGCCTTATTTAGAAAGTGGTCTTGGTATTGTTTCTACCATAAAATTGATGGAATTAGGTAGTCCTAACCATAAATTACTTCGTAAAATTTTGTTGGAGACACCTGGAACCTACCATCATAGTATTATGGTTGCAAATTTAGCAGAAGCAGCGTGTGAGGCAGTTGGAGCAAACGGATTACTAGCACGTGTAGGTGCTTATTATCATGATATTGGAAAAACGATGAGACCTCATTTCTTTATTGAAAATCAGATGGGGATTGAAAACCCTCACGATTCAATGAAACCGGAGGCGAGCCGGGACATTATTTTTTCTCATGTATCTGAAGGAGTGAAATTACTAGAGGAACATAAAATTCCAAGAGAAATTATCGACATTGCTGCACAACACCATGGAACATCGTTGCTGAAATATTTCTACCATAAAGCATTGCAAGTAGATAAAGAAGCGTATAGTGAAAGTGTGTTTCGTTACCCGGGTCCGAAAGCTACTTCAAAGGAATCAGCCATTGTAGGAATTGCAGACAGTATAGAGGCGGCTGTTCGTTCTTTGCAATCCCCTACAAAGGAACAAATTGAGCAGTTTGTGAAGGGCATTATACAAGAGCGCTTGCTGGATGAACAGTTCAGTGAATGCGATTTAACCTTTCGTGAACTGCAGATTATTGAAAAAACATTACAGGAAACATTGAATGGAATTTTTCATTCACGTATTAAGTATCCTGACGTATCAGAGGAGTAGAGATAAAGATGAGTATACACATTGATTATTTTGATGAAACAAATGAAGTAGATGAACGTTATACGGAAATGATACAGAATTTACTTGAAATAGCAGCAAAGAGGGAAAAAGTTGCAGAAGCAGAAATGTCAATTACGTTTGTTACGAATGAACGAATTCAAGAGCTAAATGCAACGTACAGAGGAAAGAATCAACCTACGGATGTTATTTCATTTGCCATGGAAGATATGGGAGAAGGCGAGGAAGAACTAGTAGCAGCTGACATGCCGCGTATGCTAGGGGATATTGTTATTAGCATCCCTAGAACGAAGGAACAAGCAGATGAGTATGGGCATTCCTTTATGCGAGAACTTGGCTTTTTGTCTGTTCATGGATTTTTACATTTACTCGGTTATGATCATATGAATGAAGCAGATGAAAAGATCATGTTTGGTAAGCAAAAAGAAATCTTAGATGAATTTGGATTACATCGATGAAAAGTTCGAGTCTAAGGAAAAGCTTTCAGTATGCGTTCCGTGGCGTGATAAGTAGTCTATCTAGTGAGAGAAATATGAGAATTCATTTTGTTGCTATAATTGTTGTACTAGCATGCGGTGCTTACTTTCGCATTCAAAAACAGGAATGGATTCTGTTATTCCTTACTATGGGCGGAGTTGTCGCCTTAGAAATGATGAATACTGCTGTTGAAAAAACAGTGGATTTAGTAACAAGTGACTATAGAGAGCTCGCTAAACAAGCAAAGGATATTGCGGCGGGTGCTGTTTTATTCTTCACTTGTATTGCTGTCGTGATAGGATGTATGATATTTCTTCCCTATATCTTTTGAAGATAGCGTAAACATGGATTTTTTGTTCGATTTCATTGTTTAGTAAGAGGTATAACTAGTATTTTAGAAAAGGGGGTAGTAATGGTGAATCGAAAGCAATTAATTCAATATTCGATTGCAGCACGTGAAAAGGCATACGTACCCTATTCAAAGTTTAAAGTAGGTGCCGCACTATACACGAACAAGGGAACAGTGTATACAGGTTGTAACATAGAGAATGCATCGTATGGTCTATCAAATTGTGCAGAGCGTACAGCGCTCTTTAAAGCAATCTCAGAAGGAGAACATGATATCGAGGCACTTGCTGTTGTGGCGGACACGGAAGGCCCTGTAGCTCCTTGTGGTGCTTGTCGTCAAGTGATAGCAGAATTTTGTAAACCAGAAATGAAAATCTATTTAGCAAATGTGAAAGGGGATGTGCAAGAGACAACTGTTGCACAGCTATTACCTGGAGCATTTTCATCGGAGGCATTACATGAATAGTCAGTACAAATCAGGATTTGTAAGTATTATTGGAAGACCAAATGTAGGAAAATCAACATTTTTAAATCGAACCATTGGCCAGAAAATCGCGATAATGAGTGACAAGCCACAAACGACAAGAAATAAAATACAAGGTGTATTTACGCAAGAAGACGCGCAAATTATTTTTATTGATACACCTGGTATACATAAACCGAAACATAAGCTTGGCGATTTCATGATAAAAATGGCTGAAAATACATTAAAAGAAGTAGATATCGTTTTGTTTATGATCAATGCAGAAGAAGGATTTGGCCGAGGTGATGAATTTATCATTGAGAAGCTGCAAACTACGAAGCGTCCTGTTTTTTTAGTTGTTAATAAAATTGATTGTATTCATCCAGACAAACTTATGCTTTTGATTGATCAATATAGAACGTTATATGATTTTGCGGAAGTTGTCCCAATCTCAGCACTACAAGGAAATAATATTGATACGTTAATTAAGGTGATCAAAACTTATTTACCAGCGGGTCCGCAATATTATCCTGAAAATCAAGTGACAGATCACCCGGAACGTTTTATTATGGCAGAGCTTGTACGGGAGAAGGTGTTGCATTTAACCCGTGAAGAAGTACCTCACTCCGTTGCTGTCGTCATTGATGCGATTGAAAAGCGTGAGGGCGGTGCCGTTTACGTAAATGCTTCAATTATTGTGGAGCGTACTTCCCAAAAAGGAATTATTATTGGGAAACAAGGTAGTATGCTAAAGGAAATTGGAAAACGAGCTCGGATTGATATCGAGATGCTCCTTGGCTCGAAGGTATTTCTAGAGCTTTGGGTAAAGGTACAGAAAGATTGGCGTAATAAGCTGTCGCAGCTACGTGATCTTGGTTTTCGAGAAGATGAATATCTATAAACAAAAGAACCTACATGATTGTAGGTTCTTTTGTTTCGTATTTAATGGGTCACGGTTGTCATATGTTCTTGCTTGCTTTCTATTGATAGCTGTGAACATTCGCGAAAGGCAAAATGCTTACATCCGATGCAGGAATGTTTGTCAATATGCCCAAGAGAAGTAGTAATGGCTTCTCCTGTATGTTCAAAGAAGTGCTTTTCCCCAATTTCTTCGTATAAGCCGTTTTGCTTTAGCATTTCTTGTACCTTTGGTGTAAGACCAGAAATAAAAAGGGTACCACCATGGTTTTTAAAGTGATGAATCATATTTCTAAAATGTGCTTCTCCTGTCGAATCCATGAAGGGTACTTTCCCCATTCGTAAAATCAACACATGTGGTTTGAAATGGATGGTTTCCATAATGGTTTGCTCGAATGTCTGTGCAGCACCAAAAAATAACGGCCCTTCAATTGTATAAATACTAATTTGTGGGCAATTATGTGTATCCATTACAACATGAGACATTACTTTTTCTTGTTTGCTATTATGGTCAGGTAATACCTTTGTAATGGTCATCATTTCACTCATTTGTTTTGCAAACAAGAGCACTGCTAGAATAAGACCGATTTCTACAGCTGTTGTTAGACTCGTAAAAATGGTTAAAAGGAATGTAACGAGTAAAACAAGGGAGTCGCCTGATTTCATTTTTAGTATATGGGCAAAATGGCTGCGCTCACTCATATTCCATGCAACAATCATTAATATAGGCGCCATACTTGCCAGTGGAATATGAGAAGCATAGGGAGCTAGCACAAGTAAGGTTATCATCACAAATATACCGTGGAAAATGCCAGACAACGGTGATGCAGCACCATTTTTAATGTTTGTTGCTGTTCTAGCAATTGCTCCGGTGGCAGGAATACCTCCAAATAGCGGTGTAACAATGTTTGCAATTCCTTGTCCAATTAATTCTCGATTGCTATTGTGTTTGCTACTCGTCATGCCATCAGCCACTACTGCAGATAAGAGAGATTCAATGCCTCCTAACATGGCAATAACAAAAGCAGGTCCTATTAATTTTTGCACGCTCTCCCATGAAAATGTTGGCAGACGAAAATGCGGGATAGTGTTTGGGATTTCTCCAAAAGCTGTTCCTATTGTCGGAACATGTCCTGAAAAGAACATCCCCGCAATACTACTTGAGACAAGTAAACCAATTAATGGTCCAGGTATTTTGGGAAATAGTTTTGGTGTAAGTAGGATAAAGAGTAGGCATATTGCTGCAGTTAGAATGCTATATGGATTGATTGTATTTAGGTGAATGAAAATTTCGTCTAAGTTTGCCAAAAATGATTCATGCTTTTGAATGCCAACAAGTCCTAAAAAATTTGAGATTTGCCCTACAAAAATGATGATTGCAATTCCTGATGTAAAACCAATTGTAACAG
>NZ_JBXKMX010000193.1:0-16289 GCF_056992975.1 Ectobacillus sp.
CAGAAATACGATCAAGGAGTAACGGAAAGCCAAAATAAATAAGCATAATATGCATAATGATCGGGGTTCCTCGGAAAAAGGATACATACCCATTTGCCAGGTGATAGAGAAATTTCATATTGAAGACTCGAATCAGTGCCACAGCGATGCCGATTAGAAATCCGACCAATAGAGGAATAATCGTTAAGATGAGCGTAATAGGAAGCGCCTTTATAATTTCTTTACCTGCTTCCCAAATAAACGGAATATCAATTGTCATGCTAGAACCTCCTAGTTATGCGGCAATCGATCCATCCGCCTTCTGATACCGATTGAAATATTTTTCTAGTTTGCTAACTATTTTTTCAAACAATACCACCACCACATAATAGATAATAGAAAGGGCAATATACACTTCAAGCGCATGTGCTGTTGAAGCAATTAGCGTTTCCCCTCTCCCCATCATGTCCATCACTCCAATGGTAAATGCTAGTGAAGTATCCTTTAATGAGCCTATAACATGATTCCCTATATTCGGAAAAGCAATCCGAATGGCCTGAGGCAGAACGATTCGAAAAAAACTTTGACTGTTTGTCATTCCAACAGAATAGGCTGCTTCTGTCTGTCCGTAATCAACAGCTTGAATCGATCCGCGAAAAATTTCTGAGAAACCGGCCCCATTACTTATGGCATACGTAATAATAACGAAATAAATTGGCTCCATCCGTGAAATATCTACATCCACAAGTAAGAGAACAGCAGGCAAACCATAAAAAACTAGAAATAATTGTATAATAATCGGAGTTCCTCGAATAAATGATACATACAAAATGACCAAGTGATTAAAAAAAGGAATTTTAAACAACCTCGGTATAGCAGCTGCTATACCGAGAATCAGTCCGAGAATCGTAGATAATGCTAATATTAGAAGAGTTGCCCCGAGATAATGGAATAATGTCGGGATTAACTCAATGATTAACATAGGATCGAATGCTTTCCCCATCCTCTGTACACCTCCAAACACATTTTCACCCGATTAAAAGTCAACTGTATAGTCGGCTCCTAACCATTTTTTACTCAATTCGCTTACAACACCTTCTTTTTTCAATTCGACAAGTGCCTCATCAATTCTTTTTTGCAACGTGGTTTCATCCTTTCTAAGAAGGAAATATACCTTAGAATTTAGAAGCGGCTCCCCTACTACTTTTTCCTGGGCGTCTGCTTGTTCATTCAAGAATTTCACAGCAAACGGTGTTGATATCGTTGCATCTGCACGCCCCGTCTTAATTTGATTTTTCGTATCATCTGACCCTTGCCCTGCATAGACAATATTGATTCCCGCATTGTTGTCTTTATTATATTTTTCAAGAAAGACAGCAGAATTACTCGTTGCACTCACGACTACTTTTTTCCCTTTTAGATCCTTAATCGATTGAATATCCTTGTTATCTTGACGAACCACTACATGTAGAGGAAAGACATTATACGGTTCGGTATTAAATAGAAATTTATCTTGTCGTTCTTTATTCACTTCCATTTGATGCGCAACAAAATCAATTTTCTTCGTTTCAAGACTTAGTAATAGATTGGAAAATTCCATTGTTTTAAACTCAAATTCATATTCTGGTAGCTTTTCATCAATTTTCCGAACTAGTTCAACATCATATCCTGTTAAATTTCCGTTTTTATCAATAAAACAAATATTAGGAAATTGCGTCCCTGTCCCTACAATTATTTTTTGTACTTTTGTATCCTTTTTCGCAGTATCCGAACTAGCTTTGGAAGTGGTATTCGTTTCCTTGGAAGAGCATGCGCTAACAACGAAAGCAAGTACGATTGACATGAAAATCAGTAAAGTTTTCTTCATTTGCTAATCACCTTTCCTTGTGCAAATGCTGCTTCAAGATGCTCAATTCCTACTTTCGTTACCCCCTCATACACCCCGTCTTGACCAATTTCAACGACCGGAACATGGCGGACACCGTATTTAACTTCCAAAATGTCTCGATATTCATCATGATTCGTAACATCAATTGTTTTGTATGCAATCCCCTTATTTTTTAAATATTGTTTCACATCTGCACAATAGGAACATCCTTCTTTTGCCCAAACTACAACAGATAATTCTTTTGCCATTTATAATGTCTCCCTTACTATATAAAATGTATTTTTTATCTGAATCTATTAATCTTTATTTATAATTAACAGATATGAAAAGTATGAATTAAGATTGTTTTGATCCATCTTTCACCTTACATTAATGATTTACTCGTTCTTTCGCATAACGATTTTCTGGAAACGGAAGTCCTAGGTTGCCTCGCAATGTATCAGCTTCGTATGCTGTTCGAAACAGTCCTCGTTTTTGAAGAATTGGAACGACAAAGTCAATAAACTCATCTAAGCCATTCGGAACAGCGGAACCAATAATGAACCCATCGGCACCCTTGGCTTCAAACCATTCTTGAATCAAATTGGCTACTTTTTCAGCCGTTCCCATAAAAGGTGTCCGCGGTGTAGTCTCGAATAATGCGACTTGACGAAGCGTTAAATTTTTTTCCTTTGCCTGCTTTTTAATGCGGTTGGTATGACTTTGAAAACTATTTTTCCCTAGGTCACCTAGTTCAGGAAAGGGTTCGTCAAGTGGATATTGTGAAAAATCATGATGTTCAAAATAGCGTCCTAAATAGGCAAGTGCTTTATCGATGGATACCAGATTAGCAATTTCTTGATATTTCCGCTCAGCATCTTCTTCTGTAACACCAATAATTGGTGCAATTCCTGGCATAATCACGAGTTCATCCGGATTACGGCCGAATTCTTTTGCCCTGTTTTTCACATCCTCGTAGAATGTTTGCGATTCTTCGAGGAGTGGATGTCCTGTAAATATCGCATCTGCTTCTTTCGCTGCTAGCGTTTTGCCCGCTTCCGATGAACCCGCTTGAAAAATAACCGGTCGCCCTTGTTTTGATCTCCCTATATTCAGAGGACCCTCTACCGAAAAATACTCTCCTTTATGATGCAAAGGATGCACTTTTTCAGGTTGGAAAAACACCCCTGACTCTTTGTCGCGAATAAATGCATCATCTTCCCACGAATCCCATAACCCTTTTGCTACCTGAATGTATTCGTCAGCAATGCGGTACCGCGTAGCATGATCTGGATGTTCCTCAATCGTCTTACTAAAATTTAAAGCCGTTTTCTCAAGCGGGGAAGTCACAACATTCCAGCCCGCACGTCCATGACTAATGTGATCAAGCGATGCAAACTGTCTTGCAACATTAAATGGCTCACTGTACGAAGTAGAAAGCGTCCCAACAAGTCCGATTCTCGAAGTAACTGTTGCTAGTGCTGATAAAATCGTAATTGGTTCAAAACGATTCAAAAAATGAGGGATGGATTTCTCGTTAATATGTAAGCCATCCGCAATAAAGACTAAATCGAATTTTCCTTCTTCCGCTTTCTTCGCCTGATTTGTGTAAAAGTCCAAGCTGACACTCGCATCTGCTTGAATACTTGGATGTCTCCATCCAGCAATATTCCCTCCAACCCCATGAATAATTGCACCAAATTTCAGTTTTCTTTCCTGCGACATCATTCACCCTCCTCATGCATTCATTAAATTTTTATATATAAGTTTAACTATAAGAATAGTCAAATTTTATATTGTGTTTTATCCTAGCACTTTACGCCTTACCTTTTCAATACTTTTCCTGATAAGAAAATTTATTGAATTGATTCATTTATTCTATCAATGAACGTATGACAAGGCATCTCCTTTTAAACAGATGTCGATTGTTTCTGTTCCCAGACTGTACTAGGGATTTCACGGCGAAGTACTGGCATTACTTCCGTCGCGAATCTCTCAAGCTGCTCTTGTTGCTCTTCTATCCGTAATCCCTCTACACTAATACTTTGCACTTGATGCCCAAAGGCTTTGTGATACTTTAGTATTTTCTCAATGACTTGATCAGCAGTTCCAACGAGAGCGGAACCATTTTGAATATGATCTTCAAGATTTTTAAAGGGAGATTCATTATATTTTGATGCCTCTGTATTCATGTAAATATCATAGTAAGGTCGGTAACGTTTGATTGCTTCTTCCGTTGTATTGGCCAAGTATAAGCCTCTAGCTCCAGCACCAACAATAGCCTTATTCGGATCATGACCATAATGTTCCAAACGAGTCCGGTAGTGATCGATTAATTCTTTATACTTCTCGATTCGATGAAACGTATTGGATGAGAAGATAGGTTCCCCGTTCCTTGCCGCAAGCTCCGTAGAATGGGGGCTTGAGGCACTTCCATGCCAAATAGGGATTTGCTTTTGAAATGGTCTTGGCTCAGTCGTCACCTTGTATAATGGTGGACGATATTTTCCCTCCCAAGTCACATTTTCTTCCGTCCATAATTGTTTCAGAAGCTCATATCGCTCAGCTAAAGATTCCCACTGCTCTTCCTCGGTAATACCGAATAACGGATAATGGCGCGGATCATTCCCTTTCCCAATCATCAACTCTAATCTTCCTCCTGAAAGATGATCTAGCGTAGCATAATCCTCCGCCACACGAACTGGGTCCAGTACGCTTAATACAGATACCGTTGGCAACAAACGAATTCTTGATGTTTTGGCGGCAATTGCCGTAAGCATCACAGCTGGTGAAGAGGATAGAAAGGGAGAGCCATGGCGCTCACCAACCCCAAATCCATCAAAGCCTAGCGATTCAACAAATACAGCCTGATCGAGTACTTGTTGAATTCTTTGCTGCGTGGTTACTACCTCGCCTGTCACATCGTTCGGATGATTACTCATAAGATCAAACAAAATAAATTTCATCTTTTCATTCCTCCAGTCAAACTTTTATTTTTAAAACAAGCTAAACGTATTAAACAGGATAATGACAAGCGACCCAGTGTCCTTTCTGAACTTCTAGAAATTGAGGATTATCTTCTCGGCAACGAGCTGTCGCTGCAGGACAGCGAGGATGAAATCTACAGCCTGTTGGTGGATTAGCAGGGGATGGAATTTCTCCCTGAATGGAAATCCGTTCCCTAGCGTAGGATGGGTTGGCAACTGGGATCGAATCAATTAATCCTTTTGTATAATGATGTGCCGGATGTAAAAATAATTCTTCGCTTGTTGCAATTTCCACGATTTGACCCAAATACATCACACCAATACGATCAGAAATATGCCGAACAATATTCAAGCCATGAGCAATAAATAAATACGTTAAATTCCGCTCTCTCTGTAAATCCTGAAGTAAATTAATAATTTGTGCCTGTACAGATACATCTAATGCGGAAACAGCTTCATCTGCTAAAATAAACTGGGGATTCAGTGCAATTGCTCTCGCAATGGCAATACGTTGGCGCTGTCCTCCTGAAAATTCATGAGGATAACGATTATAGTCACTTTTATTTAATCCGACTACCTCTAATAGCTCTTGAACTCTCGTTTGTCTTTCATTGGAATGAAGTGATCCATGTACTTGCAAAGGCTCCCCAATTATATCTCCTACTTTCCAACGAGGATTGACAGAGCCGTATGGGTCTTGATAAATCACCTGCATATCCTTCCGCTTTGCACGTAACTGTTTTGCGCTTAGCTTTGAAAGATCCTGATCCTGAAACATAACTTTTCCGCTAGTCAATTTTTCTAGTTGTAACAGAACACGCCCAAGTGTAGATTTCCCGCTTCCGGATTCCCCTACAAGTCCGAACGTTTCTCCTTTCTCAATTGTAAAGGACACATTGTCTACCGCTCTTACAATAGACGAATTTCGAGAAAACAAACTTTTACCAATCGGATAATATTTACTTAACCCCTGAACGGAAAACAGCGTTTCACGCTGCTTTGGGTTACCTGAATTCTTTTCTTGTTCAAACGTCACATCTGTTTGTATTTGTATAACCGGTTCGTTCTTTTTATATAACGCTAGTAGTTCCTCCGCATGCCAACAAGCGGTGTAACGATTATTAACTTCTAATAAAGGAGGTGATTCAACGAAGCATCGCTCTGTTGCATGCAGGCAACGCGGATGAAACAGACATCCAGACGGCAAATCTGCCAATCTTGGAATCGATCCTTTGATAGAAAACAACTTTTTACTTCTATCATGATCCATTGTCGTAATGGATTGCAGCAATCCTTGCGTATATGGGTGATAGGGATGATCAAACAAAGGTGATGCTGGTGCATGTTCTACAATTTTCCCTGCATACATCACAATAATTCGGTCCGCTATTTCTGCTGCAACGCCCATATCATGGGTAATGAAAAGAATCGACATTCCAAACTCTTCTTTTAATTCCTGAAGAAGCTGCAGTATTTGTGCTTGAATCGTTACATCCAATGCTGTAGTCGGTTCATCTGCAATTAGAAGGTCTGGGCCACACGCTAGTGCCATCGCTATCATAGCCCGTTGCAACATTCCTCCAGATAGCTCATTTGGGTATTGCTTCATACGAATTTCTGCGTCAGATATCCCAACCCTCTTTAATAAATAAAGAGCACGCTCCTTTGCTTCTACCCTACTCGCTTGCTTATTTTCAAGAATTGTTTCAATAATCTGACTACCGATTGAAAATACAGGGTCAAAAGCAGCCATTGGTTCTTGAAAAACCATCGCTACCTTTTTCCCTCGAATGGAACGAAGCTCTTTTTGAGAAAGCTGTGTTAGATTGATACCATCTAGTACAATATTTCCCTCTGCTATTTTTCCACCTTCAAAGTCTATTAGTCTCATAATTGACTTTGACATCACAGTCTTCCCACTGCCAGATTCTCCGACAATACAGACCGTTTCACCAACTTGCATATCCATTGTTATATCCCTGATTGCTGTAAGATTGCCATCCTTCAAGGTGAAATCAACCTTTAATCGCTGAACATCAAGCAGTTTCTCCATTTTCGATTTCTCCTTTATCTCGTTCTACTCATTTTGGGGTCAAACTTATCTCGCAGTTGATCACCTATAATATTGATAGAAAGAACAAAAAGAGTAATGGCTAACCCTGGAAATGTAGAAATCCACCAACCTACACTTAAATATCCTCTTCCCTGTGAAAGCAATGCACCCCAATCTGGAATTTCTTTAATATAGCCTAAGCCTAAAAAACTTAATCCGGAACCAATTAAAATGGCTGTTCCTAGACCAATCGTCCCCATCACGAAAAGTGGGGACAAAGAATTAGGTAAAACATGAAAAATAAAAATTTTCCATGTCGCTGTTCCAATCGAACGGGAGGCATCTACATACTGTCGTTTCTTAATGCTTATTATTTGCCCTCTCATTACGCATGCATATCCTGGAATAGAGGAAGCTGCAACAGCCAATACAATATTAAATAAGCTTGGTCCAAGGGCAGCAGCAATCGCGAGTGCTAGAAGAATACCTGGGATTGTCATCAAAATTTCAATAAAACGCATAAAGATGGCATCAACAATACCACCAATATAACCAGCAAGTGCTCCTATACATCCTCCAATTAACCCTCCAATAAGGACGGAAGCAAAACCAATTATGAGCGAATCACGGCTTCCATAAATGACTAGACTGAACACATCTCTTCCAAAATAATCTGTTCCAAACCAATGCGCCGAACTTGGAGGACTTAAAATAAACTCCGTATCCATAACAGTTGGCGAATAAGGGGCAATCCATTTTGGTAATAGTGCACAAACGATAATAGCCAATACAATAAAACTAGAAATATAGAAAAACAAATTTGCTACGGACACGTTTGTTGCATATTTTCCAAAATTCCATTTTGGAACCTGTAGCACCGTTTTGCTTTGTATTACTTCTTTCATGCAACATCCCTTCCCCTTTTTCATTTTCGTTCAATTTAAGAAGATCGACGTACCCTCGGATCAATCATTGAATAAGAAAGGTCAACTAAAAGATTGACAATGACATAAATAATCGCGCTGAAGAAGACAACACCTTGAATGACGGGTAAGTCTTTCGCCATAATAGCATCTGCTACAATCCGTCCAATCCCCTGTCTTGAAAACACGGTTTCAATCACAACCGTACCGGCCATCATTTCTCCAATGTTTAAACCAATAACAGTAATAGCTGGAATCAAAGCATTACGAAGTGCATGACGATACATAATGACTCGTTCTGAAAGACCTTTTGCACGAAGCGTTACAATGAATGGTTCATGAATAATTTCAAGCATGCTATTTCTCACCAAACGAATAATTAAACCAGCTCCAACAAATCCAAGCGAAAGGGACGGTAATACAAGTGCCTTCCAATTATCAGACCCCATGGCAGGAAACCAGTTAAGCTGTACACAGAAAATAAGAATAAGTAAAATTCCCGACCAAAAGGTTGGCATCGATATCCCAAATAATCCAATTAAGCGGGCTATCGTATCAATCCAACTATTCTGATACATTGCTGATAATACGCCAAACGTAACACCAATCACAACCGATAAAAAAGCACTTGTGAGGGTTAAGGCAAATGTGGCCGGAAATTGCGATAAAATTTTAGGAAGTACTGGCTCACTATTGACAATTGACTGACCAAAATTGCCGTGAAGAAAATTAGAAAAATATTCTATAAATTGAACATAAAGCGGTTGATCAAGCCCCAATTCCTTGCGTAAATTTGCTACCATTTCCGGCGTAGCAGTTGAGGGATCGAGCAATGAGAGAACCGGATCCCCTGGAAGCAAATAGTTGATGAAAAAAACAAGGAAGAGGGAACCAAAAATCGATATGAATGCAGTAAAGATTTTCAAAAGAATTTTATTTGCAAGTACCATATCTATCAGCCCCTATTCCTTCATTATTTAATGCTTACATCATTGAATAATGGATATCCTAATGAATCAAATTTAATTCCATTCACAGTTTTTGATGCTGCCACTGTATAAGGGAATACATAAATCGGCAATATCCATGCATCTTTAATAATAAATTGTTGAACTTTCTTATAAATCTCTTCCCGTTTTGCAGGATCCTGTTCTACTGTACCTTCTTCCAATAATCGATCTAATTCTGGGTTCGAGCCACCACCCAATCTTTTCACAATTGCTTCTTCTTCTGGGGTCGTAGTGTGATAAAAAGCGCGTAACGCATTTGGATCAGAATTCACTTGGCTGTTTCCATACAAATCGTAATCAGCATTTTTTTGTACGACTGTAGCTATATCTTTCGTAATATTTATTTGCACATCGATTCCAATCTTTTTTAATTGCTGCTGAATAATGACAGCAATATCATTTCTCTTTTCTCGGTTTGGAGCCCCGTCTACATAATTCAAAGTAAGTTTCTTTCCATCCTTCACACGAATCCCATCTGCTCCTTTCACATAGCCTAACTCATCAAGAATTTGATTTGCTTTTTCAATATCCGGCTTCACACTACCTTTCAATGATTCATCATATCCTAAAATCCCCGGTGTAAGAGGTGACCAAGCTCTTTGATAGGTGTTTAAGTATAACGTTTTTACAATTGCATCGACATCAACAGCAAGCTGTACAGCTTGGCGGGCCTTGGCATCATCCCATGGTTTTTTTCTCTGATTAAAAAAGAGTGTATACGGCAAACCAATCGTGTTTACCTGAAGCAATTGCGTTTGTGTATCATTTTTTAAGGCAAGGATATTTTGAGGTGGTACAGTTTCAGCAGCTAGTACTTGTTTGCTTTGTACACTTCCGATACGTGTTGCTTCTTCTGGAATAATTTTGAATGTAAGTTTATCGAGATAAGGCGCTTCTTTGTTTTCTACATTAGAAGGGCCCCAATGATAATCTGTATTTTTTTCAACTACAATATCTCCATTTTCTACCCAACTTACGAATTTAAATGGACCCGTTCCTACTGGATGTTTACCAAACTGATCTCCATATTTCTTTACCGCTGTCGGTGATACAATTCCAAGCATAGCTTGACTTAAATTACTTAAAAAAGCCGTAGAAGGGGTGGAAAGATTAATTTTAATTGTGTATTCATCAAGTACTTCTGATGATTTATATGGCTTTAGAAGTGCTACTGCATTTTTTGCTTGTGTATTTGGATCAATAATACGGTCAAAGCTGAATTTTACAGCTTCTGCATTAAATGGAGTTCCGTCTTGAAACTTCACATCCTTACGAAGCTTAAATGTATAACTTTTTCCATCATCCGATATCGTCCATTCAGTAGCAAGCCATGGCTTTATCGTGTTGTCAGGTGCCTGCACAACTAAACTGTCAAAAATGGTTCGGAATGCTCGAACTGCCACTGCTAAACCGCTACGATGTGGATCAAGTGAATCAGGAGATGTAGCGAGCGCATACGTTAATTCCCCGCCAGGTTTCGCTTGAGATTGTACCTTTTTATTTGTATCGACTGCATTGCTGCTTGTATTGGTTGTACTAGAACATCCTGTTAATAAAAGTACAAATGCTGTAATCATTGTGATTGTTTTTGTCCAATTCGCTACGAATTTCACGTGACACTCCCCTTATCCATTTATTACTTTCTTTTTACAAATCGATATAAAAATAATTATTCCTATATAAATAGTATGAATTATAGTATTAAAGAGCCATCTTTGAACTCGTTTTTATATAGTTTCCATGACTCCTTTTAATTCGGTATATACACATTGTTACTTGTTATATTTCCTGCGACATCCCCTCGATAAAGTGGGCTCAACATTTCGAATGAACGAAATCGTTCCGCTTTTGCCTGAATGGGTGAATGTAGAATAAATTCATCTACCTGATAGGTTTGGTGAAGGTGCTCTAATACTTCTTTTACATAATTAGGAGTTCCAGCAGTGATATCTGCCTGCTGTTCTTTAATTTCATACAACTCTCCCGCCTGCTTTCCAAACAATTCTGCCTGCTCGGCCGTTTGCACAGTTACAATGCGTCCACTTTGTAGATGGACCTTTACAATCTTTTGATTTACTACGAGTGCTTCTGCTTCTTTTTGAGTTGGGGCTGCAATAGCAGCCAATGAAACGATGAATTGGCCACTTGGGAAACCGCGTCGGTACACATTCGCTGCTTCTTCTAGTACCTTTTCGTCACTCGTAATAAATTTGGCAAATACATAGGATATACCTAGACTTGCGGCTAGCTGAGCGCTGTTTGCACTTGCACCGAGTAAAAATAACTCCGGTCTTCCAATTGGAATCGGTGTTGCTTGAATACCGGCAAGTGGATGCTCTGTTTCGACAGAATTTTCAATTAATTTTTTCAAGAAAGATAGCCGTTCTGGAAAATCTTTTCCGTCATTTACGGTCCCATATTGCAATGCTTTTGTCGATAATGGTAGACCACCAGGTGCTTTCCCTATGCCAAGATCAACTCTTCTAGGAGCAAGATTTGATAAAACATGAAAATTTTCGGCAACCTTATACGGACTGTAATGCTGAAGCATCACACCTCCTGAACCTACTCGAATCGAATTTGTCCGGGCTAATATATATGAAATTAATACTTCAGGTGAAGAACCTGCCAATTGGTCTGTATGATGATGCTCTGAAACCCAAAACCGTGTGTATCCCCATTCTTCTGCCTTTTGAGCAAGCTCTACAGTTTGCTGCAATGCATCCGAGGCAGTTGCACCAGGGGTGATTGGGCTTTGATCTAAAATACTTAGCTTATACTTCATTTTCTTAATCCTCCTTTTTAATTCTTATTTTGCGCATAAACAAAGTATGATTTTATTCCATCATTCTTCTCTTGATGACTAACATGAAAGAAAGAATCGAATTTCTTTACCTTTCTAGTTGAATGATAGTACTTCTTTTTCCCATCTCATTCATAAACGCTTCTAGATTTCTTATAAGACCACCATGACCGAATCGAATAAATTTATGTCGATCATCCACTACCTTTTCTTCTTTAGCAAACTCTAAGAATGCCAATATGTGAATTCTACGGGAATGAATATGGATCATCCCGTAATCGTAAAACCATTGATCAATTGTATTATAAACACCTCTATTTATCGCATATTGGTCATTACACCAATTATAGAACTGTAAATCTGGAAAATTAAGGTATTTACTTATTTCTAAGGAATTTTGTTTTTTAGATTTTAATAAAAGTTTCGAATTATTTATATAGATAACTTGCATGGTAGATCCCCTCCTTTTTATAACTTACAATAATCACCGAAATAGTCGGAATTATGTGTATGAATCATCAAACTGTATTATTTGAGATTTATCCTATCATTAAAAATACGAATACAGCAATACTTTCACTGATAGAAAAATTTATAGTCTTCATAAGAAAATTTGATTAATAGGCTTTGGTTGTATCCCATATCGATACTTTTCAAATTCTTTGGCGGATAAAAGAATTTGTTTCAATAAAATAGAGTTTTCAAAATCATGATTTAAATACGTTGCAAAAATATTCTGGTTTATTTTAATACTATGTGAAAAATCTATTTCAATAAGTTCACCTCGGGCAAGCTCCTGCTTCATGCATAAATACGGTAGAAATCCTATACCACTTTCATTAAGAATAATAGATTTTGCCACTTCCAAATGGTCAACCAAAAACTCTATTTGTAGTTCTACATTTGCCACTTCAAATAGTTTATGAATCCGATTCCAATCAAATGCCCCGCATTCAAAGAACACCATGGGCTCCGCGGCTAACTGCTCTACCGTTACATCTGTTTGAAATTGGAAAGGATGCCCCGGATACACTACAAGTCGAACAGAATTGTCAAGAAGTGCCTGACTTTGAATCCTATTATGAGAAACCTCTTTCATAAAGGCGATATCTATCTGTTTCTGTATAAGCTTTTCGAGCAACACATCATTTGGTGCTGAAGTAAATTTAAAACGCAAATGAGGATTTGCTTTCTTTAAGAAAGGAAGGGCAAATGGAATAAAATATTGTGAAGTAATCGTATTTGCTCCAATAATAATTTCTTCTTCCGTATTTCCCTTTTTCAACAGTTTTTTTCCTTGTTGATACGTACTTATGATTTGTTCTGCATAGGGGATAAAAGCTTTCCCTTCCTCAGTTAATGTAACACTTCTACCCTTCCGTAAAAATAATTCAGTGTCAAGGTCACGTTCTAATGTTTTAATTCTTGCTGTGACTGTTGGCTGAGATAAATACAACGCTTCAGCGGCTTTATGTATACTCTCCAAATGGACCACATAGATAAAAGCTTCGAGATGATCAATATTCATTCTTCCAACCCCTATTCATAGATAATAAAAATTTGTTAATACCATTCCAATTATTGATGATATAAGCACCATTGGAATACTTGTCATTTCATATTTCTTCGTAATTTATCTATCAGTACTTACAAATCCCTTTAATATGAATCATCATTCATTTATATTATAAAAGGCTCCTTCACACTTGAAGGAGCCTTTGGATGACCAATCAGCTGTTTATATATTTTACCAATTTATTCAATTTTACTCCAATTAATCCAATGAGTAAAGTGGTTATTTTGTGTAAATATGAATGATAAGCTGGAAAAGACCTAGCAAATAAACAAATCATACTTGTTTATTGATAGGTCCTATTTTCTATATCATTAAAAATTACAGTTTATTTAACAAAGCTAAATAATCCGTTAATGTGTGATACATAACGAGCGTTACTTGCTTTTTTCATTAGGGATGCTGGTAATCCTTTAAGTTCAATCGAGTTTGATCCGATTGTAGCAACCGCATCTTTACGACCTAAGCTTGCAAGAGTACCTGAGTTAACTGGAGCAAACGTTTCAAAGGATTTGTTTTCTAAGTATGCAAATAAGTTATATCCAACAAGTTCTCCCATTTGCCAAGCAATTTGTGCAGTAGGAGGAAATGGACGATCACTATTTGGACCGAAGACAACAGCAGCGTCTCCTGCGATAAATACATCTTTGTGAGATGTAGATTGAAGATATTCATTAACCGTTGCACGACCACGATTGACTTCTAGACCAGATTCACCAATAAGCGGGTTACCTTGTACACCGCCTGTCCAGATGAATGTATTTGTAACAATCTTAGTACCGTATTTTAATTCAACCACGTTTCCATCAACATTCGTTACAGGAAGACCTGTTAAGAATGTAACACCACGTGCTTCTAAGCTTGCAGTTGCACGATCAATTAACACTTGTGGTAATACTGGAAGGATTCTTGGGCCAGCTTCTACAAGCAAGAATTTTAATTCTTTTGGATCTACGCCATAACGTTTCGCAACTTCAGGTATCGTATCAGCTATTTCACCAACTAGCTCAACACCAGTTAACCCGCCGCCGCCAATTAAGATTGTTGCATCTGCTTCATTTTTCGTTTTGGCATATTCACGAATGCGATCTTCAATATGTTTTTGAATTTTCATTGCATCTTCAGCAGATTTTAACACCATGCTATATTTTTCAAGTCCTGGAATATTGAAGTATGCCGTTTTGCTTCCTAAGCTAACAACAAGTGCATCATATGTTAAAGTAGAACCATCTGAAAGCTTCACTTCTTTTTGGTCTACTGAAAAAGTTTCCACCTTTGCAATCTTAAGATCAATATCTTTACCTTTAAATAGTTTTGTTAATGGCATAGCAATATTTTGTTCAGCAATGTTTCCTGCTGCTAGGCGGTGTAGTTCAGTAATGATTTGATGTGTTGGGTACTGGTTCACTACAGTAACCTTTGCTTGTGATTCATTTAAATATTTACGAACAGTTAAGGCAGCTAGAAGTCCGCCATAACCTGCACCTAAGATGACAATATGCTTTGACATGTTTATCCCCCGTCCTAACTCAATGTAAAAAATTATTTTTGAATTTCTCGTTCTTTTGCAATTTCAAGATAAGCATTAATGAAACGGAAAAGCTTTTGTGCTTGAGGATCTTTAATCATTTTAATAAGACTAAATAGGCCGATAGCATCATTACTTTCCTCTGCACGATCTTTCGCTTCAATTGCTGTAGATGCAATATTCTTCACAGCATCTTTTACGGGACTTACAACATCACGGATTGCTTCCACAGTATCATTTTTTAGGATTTCATCAGTAGCAACTAATTTAGCAAAGTCATAAGACTTATTTAAAACATTTAATAGCTCAGTCAATTTTGGCAATTGTTCTACTAAGGTAGTTAACGATTCTTGTACCTCAGGCTTTAATAGCTGATCAAGTACATCTTGATTGGCAGACACTTGTTGTGATTCTTGTTCAGGCTTTGTTGCAGTGATTGTTTCTGACATATCGAATTCTCCTTTGCAATAATAGGTAATAATTAGGCGATTAAATAAGAATTCCCTTTACCCATAAGATTTGTCGAACCTGTAAGGTGCCACAAAAAAATTTTTTTAGAACGATGTCTACGCGTACAGGTCTGTGATTAAAAAAGTATTTACATTGTTTTCACACATTTTAACGTAACAATAGTGTAAAATGGTTACTAAAGGTTTGACTTAATGACGTAGCCTACGAATACATCCGCTTTAACGGGCTGTGAAAATATTTCTAGACTACTAGATTTTATTACGCATTGGAGATCAAAGCAACCTTCTTTGAGAAAAGTTTCACATTCTACGATGTTATTCAATGAATATTGCATGAATTTTATACTAAATTAAGGAAAGACAAGAAGCATATACTAATGTCTTTCCTTAATCATTATGTTAAATCATATTCAGTTTGGCAAAACCCCGTGTTTTTGCCAAACTATATTCTACTGAGAGCTTATCGATGATAGTTTGGACAGATAGAATTTCTTTCACTTCATGGACTCTTGCACCCGCAAAAACAAGTCCATTTTCTACATCACCTTTAACAATTTTAAACAAAGAATCTAATGTACAAAAACGGTAAGAACAATTTTTAAGACATCGTTGGCAATTATTTATTTTCACTTGGTCTGACCCTGTGATTATATCAGTAAAGGCATTAGCGATGACTCTTCCTTGCAGACCCACAGACGTTTTAACTAGAAGAATATCATCCTTTTGCGCAGCAATATATTTCTCTTTAATAGACAAAGGAGCGTCACATTCGTGACTCGCTACAAACCTTGTTCCCATTTGTACCCCATTAGCCCCTATTTCAAGGGCTTTCGCAATATCCTCACCTGTCATAATCCCTCCAGCAGCAATAACTGGTATGGAAACAGCTTCCACTACTTCTGGAAGAATGTCAAACAAAGGTCTATCTGTACCAAGGTGTCCACCAGCTTCAAATCCTTCTACGACAACAGCAGCTGCCCCAAGTTTTTCAGCAATTTTAGCTAGTTTTGCAGAAGAGACGATAGAAAGAACCGGAATTCCCGCTTGTCTTCCCCATGCATACATATCTCTTGAAATCCCTGCGCCTGAAATAATG
>NZ_JBXKMX010000194.1:0-3546 GCF_056992975.1 Ectobacillus sp.
AGCAATTAGCAACTGATCTTCACTTTATCCAAAATTCCACAGGCGGTGTACTTGGTCCGCAAGATAGCTTTCTTCTTCTTCGTGGGTTAAAAACATTAGGGGTAAGAATGGAAGAACATGAAGCAAACGCTCGGAAAATTGCGAACTATTTGACTGAACATCCAAAAGTGAAAAAAGTATATTATCCTGGTCTTACTGATCATCCACAACATGAAATGGCCAAGAAGCAAGCAAGAGGATTCGGGGCAATTATTTCATTCGATGTAGATAGTATCGATACTTTGAATCGTTTGATGAGCAATACACAATATTTTACTCTGGCAGAGAGCTTAGGAGCAGTGGAAAGCTTAATTTCTGTACCAGCAAAAATGACTCATGCTTCCATTCCAGCAGATCGTCGTGCGGAGCTTGGAATTACCGATACACTTATTCGGATTTCGGTCGGTATTGAAGATGTCGAGGATTTAATCGAAGACTTAACGCAAGCTTTAGCATAATAAAGATACCCTCAGGTAACGTATAGGAGTGACAGAGGGTATCCCCTTTTTGGAAAATCATTTCCACTTTGGATACATTTACTTGATTTCTAGATTACTAGAATATGTTATTGTAAATAGTATGGAGAGTGATAGAAATGAAGCATTTGCAACATAAAATAACGGACTACAATCGGTTTGGACAAGTGTTACTAGCACTAAGCACAATTTTTATGTTGGGTCTTCTCATTCCAAATGGGGGGAAAACATTGTTACAACTTATTACTATGCTAGTATCAATTGGAGTTTTTTTAAGTGGAGCGATGGTTTTCTTCTTTCAAGCTAAAAAAGTTCGTGAAAAACTGAATGATTTGCAAGAAAATCAGCTGCAATAGTTTCGTTAGTAGAGAACGCAATACTTGTTTTGCTAATATAAAGAAAAAAAGCTTGTCTATTCGTCAACATGCTACGAATAGACAAGCTTTTTATTCTACATTCCCTAATTTTAGAGCAACAACAAATAATACTGAGATTACAAGAAATGCTGATACAAAAAGTCCATTTGCATATTTAGAAAGGCTAGAAGCTGTTGCAGCATCTTCTTTTCCATCTAGGTTCTTTACAGCACGTTTTCCTAAGATTGTTAAAGCAATAATAGAGCCGAGTACAATTAAACTACCGAAATCTTGCATATAGCTTAGCCAAAGTGATCCTTTTCCTTCCACTTCGGAAGAAAAGCGCATAACAAGTCCAGTAATAAGAACGATGGTTGCACTTGGATGTGTGACCGTATTGAAGAATCGAAGAATTTTCTTTAGTGATTCATTTACACCAGAAGTACGAAGATCCTTTTTTAAAGCTAACAAAATTCCAGCAACAACTACCATAGCACCAAGCCAAACTGCTAGACCAGTGAGATGTAAAAAGAGAAATAACTTGAACAAAATAAGATGCCCCCTATTTTCATTTGTTAAAAACATTTTAAATTTTCTCAAAAAAGTTCTTCTTAAGAAAATTAAAATGGTATCTATGAATCATTCTAACACGGCTATGTTGGAAATGCTCATTTGAGCTTGTGTTCGAATTGCATTCATAGAAATCTACATTATTTCAGATCCTTATTCTATTTACTATCTTTATCATGTAATGATAGTATTACTATTACCATACAGTATGAATTAATCAGTAGTCAATTAATGACTATTATAGTGTTGAGTAAAGAAGAGTTGACTTTATTCTTGCGGATTTTTTAAAATGGAAAGAATGGAACTAGAAGGAGTTTTGAATTATGGAAGAGCGCGCACTTATATTATTAGGAATATTAATGGCACAAAGTCAGCATGGCTATCAAATAAATGAGTTTATAGAGAAAAATTTAAGTAATATGACAGATATGAAAAAGGCGACAGCTTACAATATGCTTGAAAAATTAAGTGCTTTAGGACATATTGATGTTCATATCGAGCAAGAAGGAAACCGCCCACCTAGAAAAGTATATAGTGTGAATGAAGAGGGTACACAGTACTTTATGGAGCTACTACGTAGAAATTTAGAAAGCGTGGGAAAGAAAAACGATCCTATTGATATTGGTCTTATGTTTCTCGACTATCTTCCGTTAGAAGAAGCAATCGTTTGCTTAGAAGCCCGTCTTAGTAAGCTTTACAAGCGTATCGCCTATCAAGAAAAAGTTCCGAGCCATGGAAGCGGTAGCGGGGTTGATTTATCTATTGAACGAAATCTTGTTATGTTGCGAGCAGAGTGTGAATGGCTTACAAGTGTCATTAGTCGCTTACAAATAAATAAGTAGGGATAGTATGGAGAGTGCCAAATAAATGTACATATGAGAATATATCTTGACACTCCATTTTTCTAAAAAATATAATAACTAGTGTAAGGTAGTTTTTTACGTAGTAATGGCACTGGATTCTAGAAGATGTAACTTTTAAAGTTACATCTTGAAATAGAAATAATATGGGGTGAATACATGGCGAGCAAGAAGAAAAAAGGCAAAGTGCAAACTTCTTCAAGATGGTTATTTTGGGCAATGGGTATAGTAATTATTGCCGTAATAGCTGGTTTAATTATTTTAGGAAATGCTTCTACATCTAAAAAAGAAGCAACGTTTGATTATAGTGGACAACCATACATAGGAAAAGATACAGCACCGGTCCAAATTGTTGAATTTGGAGATTACAAATGTCCTGTTTGTAAAAGCTTTAATGAAACCTTTGTTCCGCAAATGACGAAGGATTTTGTAGATACAGGGAAAGCAAAGATGTATTTTATGAACTATGCTTTTATTAACGTAGACTCTACACGTTCGGCTTTGTTCTCAGAAACAGTGTATGGGGAATTGGGAAATTCTGCATTCTGGAAATTCCATGATCTTCTTTATAAGAAGCAACCAGAAGATCCGCAATATGAAAAAATGGATTATTTCACTGAAAGTTTTTTAACAGATACATTAAAAGAAATTGCTAGCAGTGACGACGTAAATAAGGTCTTACAAGCCTTTAGTCAGAAAAAGGAACAAGCTGCCCTGGATAAGGATATGTCTTATGTAAGTAAGCTACAAATAACTGGAACACCGACGCTTTTCATTAATGGTAAAAAGTTTGAGGGTCAATCGTACGATGATCTGAAAAAAATGGTTGATGATGCAGCGAAGGGGAGTAAATAATGAATAAATCTTTTGTACTTTCCTGGCTTGCCGCAATAATAGCGATGCTAGGAAGTCTATTCTTTAGTGAGGTATTACATTACGTGCCCTGTACATTATGCTGGTACCAACGCATTCTTATGTACCCTCTCGTTCTTCTAATTGGCATTGCCTTGTATCATAATGAGTCTTCAATCTATAAATATGTTCTTCCCATGTCCATACTTGGTATGTTTGTATCAGGCTATCATTATGCAGAGCAACATATTCCAGCGCTTCAACATTTTCAAACCTGTTCAAGTGGTGTTCCTTGTACAGGAAAATATGTTGATTGGTTTGGATTTATTACGATCCCGCTACTAGCTTTCGTTGCCTTTACAGTCATAACAGTATGTATGTTTTTTGTTAGGA
>NZ_JBXKMX010000195.1:0-6309 GCF_056992975.1 Ectobacillus sp.
GTTTGTAACACCCGAAGTCGGTGGGGTAACCGTAAGGAGCCAGCCGCCTAAGGTGGGACAGATGATTGGGGTGAAGTCGTAACAAGGTAGCCGTATCGGAAGGTGCGGCTGGATCACCTCCTTTCTATGGAGACATCTACAAGCGCTGCTTGTAGGATGAAAAGACGTTTTGTTTGTTTTGTTTAGTTTTGAGTGTTCAGCATAGTTGAATATCTCGTGAGTATGGGCCTATAGCTCAGCTGGTTAGAGCGCACGCCTGATAAGCGTGAGGTCGATGGTTCGAGTCCATTTAGGCCCACCATACTTTTACTACGGGGCCTTAGCTCAGCTGGGAGAGCGCCTGCTTTGCACGCAGGAGGTCAGCGGTTCGATCCCGCTAGGCTCCACCAACTACATACACACAATTCGTCGTAAATCCAATAAGGGTTTACGACTTTTTTTATTTCATTTTCACAAACTATCCCCCCGCTTCGCTCTGTATATATATCCATAAAGATGTACAGTTGAGTCAAAACATGTAAAAGATTTAGAATATTCTATAAGAAGTATTGTAGATTTTTTACACTCTTGCATAAAGCAAATTACAAAACGAATATCTTCTAAAATGGAGTACCAATTGGATACAATTAACGGAATTGGGAGGTATACTATAATGGATATTTCTATTATCGGAGTTCCAATGGATTTAGGACAAACACGGCGAGGTGTTGATATGGGTCCGAGTGCCATTCGTTATGCTGGTATTATCGAACGTATCAAAGCATTAGGTTATCAAGTGCAAGATCTAGGTGATATTGCAGTAGATCGTTTGCAGCATAATGATGGAGTAGAAAATCCAAAGCTCAAAAATGTGGAACAAGTCATTGCCGTATGCAATGAATTAGCAAAAGCAGTAGATGACGTTATAAAGCATACTCGATTACCGCTTATATTAGGCGGGGACCATAGCATTGCCATTGGTTCAATCGCAGGACTTGCGAAGCACTATAACAACTTAGGCTTGATTTGGTTTGATGCACATGGAGATTTAAATACGGATGCTACGACTCCGTCGGGAAATATTCATGGAATGTCCTTAGCGGCTAGTATAGGACATGGAAATGAGCGTCTTACACATTTATATAATGAGTTTCCTAAGGTGAAAAAAGAAAACGTGGTTATTATTGGAGCACGTTCTTTAGATAAAGGAGAAAAGGATTTTATTCGTGAGCAAGGCTTGAAAGTATATACAATGCATGAAATTGATAGAATGGGAATGACATATGTAATGGAAGAAACCATGATGAAGTTATCCCAATGTGATGGTGTGCATCTATCGCTTGATTTAGACGGATTAGATCCACATGATGCACCAGGAGTCGGTACACCTGTTACCGGTGGTTTAACGTATCGAGAAAGTCATTTAGCAATGGAAATGCTTGCTGAATCTGGAATCATAACCTCCGCAGAATTCGTAGAGGTGAATCCAATATTAGATGAGAAAAATAAGACTGCAAAAGCAGCTGTTGCTCTTATTGGCTCACTATTAGGGGAGAAGCTGAAATAGGCCAAACTCTTTGTTAAATATCAATATAAGATTGCTATGAAATGGACGAATTTACAAACGTTTTGTAGATTCGTCCATATTCTGTTCTTATGAGCCAACATATGCTGTCTGTTGTAATTGTGATGACCATAATATATGGTATAATAAAGTGCAGCTTCTAACAATCAGGAGGTTCCTGAGTTGTTAGAAAGTCAAGTCAAATTGGATTTTTGCATTTCACCCAATTTGATTTTTGTAAATACATACTGATGGAGGAAGGGTAAGAATGCCTTTTGGAGATATGACTGTGTTCTTAAACTATCTCAGCAATGTTGTTGATATTGCCCTTGTATGGTTTGTTATATATAAACTAATTCTCATTATTCGCGGTACGAAAGCCGTACAGCTATTAAAGGGGATTATTGTCATCGTAGTCGTGCGGATTTTGAGCTCATTGCTTAAATTACATACGTTAGAATGGTTAATGAACCAAGCGTTGACATGGGGATTTCTAGCGATTATTATTATTTTTCAGCCAGAACTCCGTCGTGCATTAGAACAACTAGGGCGAGGTAGCTTGTTTTCTAGAGGGGTTGGACAGGAAGAATCAGAACAAGAAACATTTGTGAATGAAATTATAAAGGCTACAGAATATATGGCAAAACGTCGTATAGGAGCTCTTATTTCACTGGAAAGAGAAACAGGTATGGGGGATTACATCGAAACAGGAATTGCCATCGATGCAATTACGTCTGCTGAGCTCTTAATTAATATTTTTATTCCTAATACACCTCTTCATGATGGTGCCGTTATTATACAGGGGGATTCCATTAAGGCGGCTGCCTGTTATCTTCCGCTTTCAGAAAGTCCTTTTATTTCGAAGGAACTTGGAACGCGGCATCGTGCAGCAATTGGAATTAGTGAAGTAACCGATAGTCTCACAATAGTTGTGTCAGAAGAAACGGGACAAATTTCGGTAACGAAAAATAGTGAGCTTCACCGTAGCTTATTGCCTGGACAGTTGAAGGAAATGTTGTTAAAAGAGCTTAGTGGAAACGAGAAACCCACTTCTACATCTTTGTGGAATTGGAGGAAAAAACAAAATGGATAAGTGGATGGATAACACGTGGTTTCTAAAGGGAATTTCTTTGTTGTTAGCGTTCATGTTATTTATGGCTACAGGCTTAGATAAGCAGACGACAAGCAGTAATATTCTTTCAACAGGTCTACCATTTGGGGATACAACAGAAACCATCCAAAATGTAGACGTCACTGCGCAGTATGATCAAGATAAATATGTAATAACCGGTTTGCCAAAAACGGTAAGTGTTACTTTAGAAGGGCAAAGCGGTTTAATTACTGCTGCGAAAATTAGTAAGCAGTATCAAGTCGAAGCGAATTTGAAGGGGTATGAACCTGGCACGTATGATGTGAATTTGGAATATCATAATATTTCGGAAAACTTAAAGGTGAAGATTGTCCCATCGAAGGTGCGCGTGACCATTTCAGATAAAGTAAAAAAACAATATCCAGTAGAAGTTGGATTTTTAAATATTGATCAGGTCAAAGGAAATTTTGATGCAGATAAAGTCTCCGTTAAGCCAAATACAATTGAAATTGCGGGTACACAGGAGCAATTAAATCAAGTCAGCTTGGTTAAAGTGTATGTAGATTTAAATGGTCTCAGTCAAACGGTTACAAAGGAAGCAAAAATCGGAGTATATGATAAGAATGGAAATCAAATGGATGTCCAAACCAATCCTTCGGTTGTAAACGTAACAGTGCCAATTTCAAGTCCGGAGAAGCAGGTTCCTATTCAAATTTCTCGTAAGGGTACTCTTGCACAAGGTATAACCATTACAAGTATTACGACAGACCCGCAGGTTGTGACATTATATGGCCCGCAAAATGTACTTGATACTATTGATTCAATCAACGGTGTTGTAGTAGATTTAGATAAGATATCAAGCAATACAACATATGATGCAGATGTCATATTGCCGCCAGGTGTTTTAAAAGCATCTCCAAGTAAAGTAAAGGTTGCTATTCAAATTCAAAAGCAGGAAACGAAATCGTTTTCTGATGTTTCTTTACAAGTTCTTGGACTTGCGGCTACGTATAATATGAATTTCATTGATCCCTCCAGTGGAAAAGTGGGCGTTGATGTCGTGGGAGATCCAAGTATCGTAGATAAATTATCGTCAGCACAGATTCAAGCATCGTTGAGTTTGCAAAATTTAGTTCCCGGAACGTATGACGTACCGGTTCAAATAAATAATCCTACAAATGTAACATTGGTACTGAAACAAAAAAGCGCTAAAGTTGAAATTGTTAAGAAAAGCTAAGTGAACGAAACAAAGGAGCGATTGTAGTTATGGGAAAATATTTTGGTACTGACGGTGTTCGCGGTGTTGCCAATAGCGAATTAACGCCTGAATTAGCTTTTAAGGTTGGTCGATTTGGTGGATATGTTCTTACAAAGAATGAAGAACGTCCGAAAGTGCTAATTGGTCGCGACACGCGTGTATCAGGCCATATGCTTGAAGGTGCACTGGTAGCAGGGTTGCTATCCATCGGCGCAGAAGTAATGCGTCTAGGTGTAATCTCTACACCAGGAGTTGCATATTTGACGAAAGCACTAGGAGCACAAGCTGGAGTTATGATTTCCGCATCTCACAATCCTGTTCAGGATAATGGTATTAAATTTTTTGGCCCGGATGGATTTAAGCTATTTGATGAACAAGAGTTTGAAATAGAAGCACTTTTAGATAAAGAAACAGACGATCTACCGCGTCCAATCGGCGGGGACTTAGGTCAAGTGAATGACTACTTTGAAGGTGGTCAAAAGTATTTACAATACTTAAAGCAAACAATTGATGAAGATTTTACAGGTATTCACGTAGCGCTTGATTGCGCGCACGGAGCAACTTCTTCTCTCGCACCTTATTTATTTGCTGATTTAGATGCGGATATCTCTACAATGGGGACATCTCCTAATGGAACGAATATAAACGATGGTGTTGGTTCTACTCATCCACAGGCTCTTGCTGCGTTTGTGAAAGAAAAAGGAGCCAATATTGGTTTAGCATTTGACGGAGATGGGGACCGCTTAATTGCAGTTGATGAAAAAGGCGAGATTATAGACGGCGATCAAATCATGTACGTGTGTGCAAAATATTTAAACGAAACAGGAAAACTAAAGAAAAATACAGTTGTGTCTACTGTAATGAGCAATATTGGGTTTTATAAAGCCATTGAAACGCACGGAATGAAAAGTGTTCGAACTGGTGTTGGTGATCGATATGTAATGGAGGAAATGCGCAAGAACGGCTATAATTTAGGCGGTGAACAGTCTGGTCATATCATTTTCCTAGATCATATTACAACAGGAGACGGCATGCTTAGTGCTATTCAACTCGTAAACATTATGAAGGTTACGGGAAAATCTTTATCGCAATTAACAAGTGAAATGCAGAAGTTCCCGCAAACACTTGTAAATGTACGTGTAGTAGATAAGAAGCAAGCATTAGCCAACGAACGTATTCAAGCTATTATTCAAGAAGTGGAAGAAGAAATGGGTGCGGATGGTCGTATACTCGTTCGTCCTTCCGGTACAGAACCTCTTATTCGCGTTATGGCAGAAGCACCTACACACGAGCTTTGTGAAGCGTATGTAGAACGTATTGTAGCTGTTGTGAAGGAAGAAGTAGGGGTAAAGTAATTCATATTTAGTAGAATGAAATAGGCACTTCACTATATGCACAAGAAGAACCTTTTTTGCTTCTTGTGCATATAGTTTTATAACCGTTCAAAAAAATTTTGTTTGACGGCAAAAGTCCAGTTATTGTAAGATTAGCTTGTTCTTTTTCTCACTTTTGAAAGACCGAAGCGCCAGAACTACAACGGTAGTTGACGAGGAGGAGTTTTATCGAAAATTCGGCGGATGACTCCCGGTTGTTCATCACAACCGAAATTTCTTATTAAAAACATGGAGGTAACTTTATGGACAAAGATAAGAAAGTGATGAGGGAAAAAGGACGATGCACGCAAACCTAAATAAAGAGAGGAAGGTGAAGTCGTTACGGGCTTACAAAGGCTAACGAACCACATCAAGAGAGTACCCGGTCAAACGATCACGTACCGAGCTTACCTCCGTTATCGTATTGGAAAATCGGAATCAGTTTTTGGGAGAGGTTATTGTTAGATAGTAAGCTGCCGTAACGACGAAGTAGTATGTGTGGAATCGTTGGATATATCGGACAGCAGGATGCAAAGGAAATTTTGCTAAAGGGATTAGAGAAGCTTGAATATCGGGGCTATGATTCAGCAGGAATCGCCATTCAAGCTGAAAATGGCGTAGTCGTATTCAAAGAAAAAGGTCGGATTGCAAAGCTTCGTGAAATTGTAAATACGAATGTAGCTACAAACGTAGGAATCGGTCATACACGCTGGGCAACGCACGGCATACCAAGTAAAACGAATGCTCATCCTCATCAAAGTGAAAGCAAGCGTTTTACAATTGTGCACAACGGTGTTATTGAAAACTATGAATTGCTAAAAAAAGAATATTTACGAGATGTTGTGTTTGCAAGTGAAACCGATACAGAAGTAATTGTGCAGCTTGTGGAAAAATTTGCACTGGAAGGCTTGAGCGCTGAAGAAGCTTTTCGCAAAACATTATCCTTGCTGAACGGTTCTTATGCACTTGCTCTTCTTGATAGAGAAGATACAGACGTTATTTACGTTGCAAAGAATAAGAGCCCGCTTCTAGTTGGTGTTGGGAA
>NZ_JBXKMX010000196.1:0-8684 GCF_056992975.1 Ectobacillus sp.
CGCACAAGCTTTGTTATTGCCCACCGCCTCTCTACCATCAAGGATGCAGACTTAATTTTAGTCATGAACAAAGGAACAATCATTGAACAAGGAACACATCATGAACTGCTTGAACAAAACGGCTTCTATGCTGACTTGTACAATAGCCAGTTCGGTGAAGAAATACCAGCTATATAAGAAAAAAGAAGCTTAAGTGGAATATCCGCTTAAGCTTCTTTTTTTCTTATTAGAAATTAAAATTATCTGGATCGGCCCCTAATCGAATGCCTGTTTCTAGGCTGTCCACTCTCTTCATTTCCTCTTCTGTTAACTCGAAATCAAAAATTGTAATGTTTTCCTTGATTCTAGCAGCATTTACTGATTTCGGAATAGCAATGACGCCGTTTTGATAGTGCCACCGCAAAATAACCTGAGCTGGTGATTTTCCGTACTTTTCCCCTATTTCTTGAAAAGTAGGATGATTGAGCGCATCTTTCCCGCGTAGTATCGGCCCCCACGCTTCAATTTGTATTCCCTTCTCTTTGCAGTATGTACGAAGTTCCTTTTGATTAAAGAGTGGATGAAGCTCGACTTGATTTACTGCAGGAACATACTTCTCCCCTTCTAACTCGCGGAGATGATGAATGTTAAAGTTACATACACCAATTGCTTTCACTTTTCCTTCGTCATACAAATGCTCAAGTGCTCGCCACGTTTCGACGAACTTTCCTTTCACCGGCCAGTGTACAAGATAAAGATCGAGGTAATCGGTTTGAAGCTTCTTTAACGACTCTTCAAATGCATGTAACGTACTTTCATATCCTTGATCAGAGTTCCAGACTTTAGTCGTAAGAAACAAATCTTCTCTCTTTACGCCGCTTTCTTTTATTGCAGTTCCTACTCCCGTTTCATTTGCATAAAATGAAGCCGTATCGATAAGTCGGTAGCCAATGCGAATTGCTTCCTTCACCGCCTCTACCGTTTGATTCCCGTCTTCCATTTTGTATACGCCAAGTCCGAGTGCAGGCATAGCTAGTCCGTTGTTTAAAATTAAGCTTGGGGTTGATGACATGGGATGGACCTCCTTATTTAAAATAATTACGACGAAATTGATAGCAGAATGGAAATGTTCTGTCCACTTATTATTATACTTCAAATGTACGACAAAAAATAACAATTGCTTTTGTAAACGTAATTTCCCCTTGCTACGGTTACCAAACCTTTCTTTACTCTTCCTGCAAAGCATTTAACTTGTACAACATATCGGCATCTCTCCCATTTTCTCGGTACAACGTGCCAATAATTCGGCACATCGAGTCAATAGAAAACTACAAAACCCCCATTTGTAAGCGTTCTAAAAACTGGCACACTACTTGCATATATAAAGACTGAACACCAAAAAAGATGGGAAAGGGGATGTTGTTCATGTGTTCGAAGCACAGCAATAGAACGATGAAAGCAGCTGTAGTAAATGAGTTTAAACAACTGCTTGAAATCACAGAAGTGCCTGTCCCAGAAATCGGGTACGGAGAAATTCTTGTGAGAATTAAAGCGTGTGGGGTTTGTCATACAGATTTGCATGCGGCGAATGGGGACTGGCCCGTAAAACCAAAGCTTCCTCTTATTCCTGGTCATGAAGGCGTTGGAATTGTGGAAGAAGTTGGCGAAGGTGTTACTGCTATTAAGGCCGGAGATCGGGTTGGTGTTCCTTGGCTTTATTCCGCTTGCGGGGAATGTGAATACTGTTTAACAGGGCGTGAAACGCTGTGTCCTCATCAATTAAATGCAGGTTATTCCGTAGATGGCGGCTATGCCGAATATTGCAAGGCTCCTGCCAACTATGTTGTCAAAATTCCAGAACACCTTGATTTTGCTGAAGTTTCCCCTATTTTCTGTGCGGGGGTAACGACCTATAAAGCATTAAAAGTATCCGAAGCAAAACCAGGAGATTGGGTTGCTATATATGGAATCGGTGGTCTCGGCCATATTGCTTTGCAATATGCCAAGGCGATGGGATTCAACGTAATCGCGGTTGATATTCAAGACGACAAACTAGAACTTGCAAAGGAATTGGGAGCCGACATTACCATTAATGGATTAAACATCGACCCCGTTAGAGCAATAGAGGAGCAAGTAGGCGGTGTTCAATCCGCAATCAGCGTTGCTGTAACAAGAAAAGCATTTGAACAAGCATACCGCAGCGTGAAACGTGGCGGCACATTAGTAGTAGTCGGTCTTCCAAATGACGAATTACCGATTCCAATTTTTGATACTGTTCTAAATGGTGTAACGGTAAAAGGCTCAATCGTCGGGACAAGAAAGGATTTACAGGAGGCACTTGCATTTGCTGCTCAAGGAAAAGTACACACGCACATCGAAACCCAGCCCCTGGACTCGATTAACGATGTATTTCATCGGTTGGAAACAGGAAAAATTAATGGCCGTGTTGTTCTAACAATGTAACCTACGAGAAAGTATAAAAACATAGATTAGAAAACAATTTCTAAAGGAATGGGAGAGATGAAAATGATAAACGCAAAAACAACAGAAATGGAATTAAGTCCTAGATTAGTAGCCTTTTTGACTGGTGCAAAAAAGCTCTATATAAACGGAGAATGGGTAAACTCTGTTTCAGAGAAAACGTTCGAAACAGTTAACCCTGCAACGGGCGTAACGTTAGCCTTTGTTGCAGAAGCAGGTCCAGATGATATTGATTTAGCCGTACGGGCTGCACGAAATGCATTTGATCATGGACCGTGGTCAAAGATGAGCACAGCCGAAAGAAGTCATTTGATTTATAAGCTGGCAGATTTAATGGAAGAGCATAAGCTCGAGCTAGCGCAGCTGGAAACTTTAGATAATGGAAAGCCGATTCGTGAAACGTCGAATGCTGACATTCCGTTAGCGATTGAACATTTTCGTTACTTTGCAGGTTGGGCCACGAAAATTGTAGGACAAACCATTCCGGTACAGGGTAACTATTTCAACTATACGCGTCATGAAGCCGTAGGTGTAGTTGGGCAAATCATCCCATGGAACTTCCCATTATTAATGGCTACATGGAAACTTGGTGCTGCCCTTGCCACAGGTTGCACCGTTGTCTTAAAACCAGCTGAACAAACACCGCTATCCGCTCTGTATTTAGCAACATTAATCGAAGAAGCAGGATTTCCAAAAGGCGTTGTAAATATAGTTCCTGGCTTTGGAATAACTGCCGGTTCACCACTCGTAGATCATCCATTAGTCGACAAGATTGCCTTTACGGGTTCCACAGCAGTTGGAAAATATATTATGAGACAAGCAAGTGAGTCCTTAAAGCGCGTTACACTGGAACTTGGCGGAAAATCACCAAACATTATTTTACCGGATGCAGATCTTACGAGCGCGGTTCCTGGCTCATTAATGGGTATTATGTTCAATCAAGGACAAGTATGTTGCGCAGGTAGCCGCTTATATGTACAAAAGGATATGTATGATAATGTTGTAGCTGATTTGGCCTCCCTTACAAAAACAATTAATCAAGGCAATGGATTATTACAAAGCACGACAATGGGTCCTCTCATTTCAGCAGCCCAGCAAACCCGCGTAAAAAATTATATTGATAAAGGCATTGAAGAAGGCGCAGAAGTGTTGGCTGGTGGTACGATTCCGTACGATCAAGGCTATTTTGTTGCACCAACTATTTTTGCTGATGTCAATCATTCGATGACCATTGCAAAGGAAGAAATTTTCGGTCCTGTTGTAGCCGCGATGCCATTTGATGATATAGATGATTTGATTGCAAAAGCGAATGATTCAGATTACGGATTAGCTGCTGGTGTTTGGACACAGGATATTAAGAAAGCTCATTACTTAGCACATCGTATTAAAGCAGGTACGGTTTGGGTAAATTGCTACAATGTCTTCGATGCAGCAAGTCCGTTTGGGGGTTATAAGCAATCTGGTATTGGTCGTGAAATGGGTAGTTATGCGCTAGAAAACTATACGGAAGTGAAGAGTGTCTGGGTAAACATGGATTAAGTCCCTCCCCCATTCTCTCATTAGAACGTTGAAGTGTACGATTCCAATCGTGCACTTTTTTTATTTTCATATGTTTTTACACAGCTACAAGAAATTTTTCTTGTAGTTAGCCAAAATCAAACAGGAATTTACATATTTTACGGATAAATAAGTATAAAACATAATTTTCCTAAGGTGGTAATCATGCGAATCAATAAATTTGTATCTCCTGAAATTATATTTGGTAAAAATGCCATCAAACAGGCTGGGGATGCCTGCTTACGGCTAGGAGCAAGAAAAGTATTAATTGTGAGTGACGAGGGTGTCGCTAAGGCTGGATGGTTGGAAACGGTAATTGCAATTTGTAAAGCGTCCCAACTATCATTTGCAATATTTATGGATGTAACCATAAACCCAGACGATGCGGCAGTTGTTGCGGGATGCCGTACGTTTATCGAACATGAATGTGATGCCATCATCGGTGTAGGGGGTGGCAGTGCATTAGACGTAGCCAAGGCAATTGCTATCCTTGCGACAAATGGTGGAAAAATCAGTGACTATGAAGGCGTAGATAAAATCGATAAACCCCTTCCTCCGATGATTATGATTATGACAACTGCCGGCTCAGGCTCTGAAGTATCTCAGTTCTCTGTCATTGTAGACGCAGTGCAAAAAAAGAAAATGACGATCATCTCGAAAACATTGGTACCTGATATTGCCATTGTTGACCCATTTACCCTAGTAACGAAAGATAGTAGCTTAACTGCGTCAACTGGTATGGATGTACTCACGCATTCCATTGAAGCGTATGTCAGTATAGCCGCTACACCCCTTACCGATGTACAAGCTAAAAATGCTCTTTCTCTTGTTTCAACCTATTTACGCCCTTCCGTAGCCTCTAAAACAAATGAAGAAGCCAAAGAGGCAATGGCTATGGCTAGCTTGCAAGCTGGACTTGCCTTTTCAAATGCTATTTTAGGAGCTGCCCATGCCATTTCACACGCGATTGGAGGAAAACTCCCCTTATCACATGGTGAAATCAATGCCATTTTGCTTCCTCATGTAATGGAATTTAATTTTATCGCTTCTCCTAAGCGATTTACAGAAATAGCAGAATGTATGGGAATTGATACAAGAGGGTTGACAGAGCGAGAAGCAGGAAATGCTGCCATTCAATTTGTAAAAGAATTATCCCGTGATATAGGAACACCGAAGCGCCTTAGCGATGTAGGAATTACAGAAGAAATACTTGATGTAACAAGTCAAGCTGCGCTTGAAGATGCCTGTATGATTACGAATCCTCGTGATATGACTCTTGCACAAGTAAAAGATTTACTACAACAAGCACTATGAGGAGGTAAACGAGCTTGCTAAAAGATAAACAAGAGATGATTGACCTATTAACGGGTGTGAAATCTTCTAAAAAAAGTTATTATACAGAATTAAAAAAAACCGTGGAACAATTAAAAAAGAAAAACATGCAGCTAGAAATCATTAATGAAGTAATGAAAAGCATAAAAATTGATATGACATTAGAAGATATTTTGAAAAACATGGTAACTAAATTAAAGGTGCTCGTCCAGTTTGATCGACTAAGTCTATTACTATTACAAAACAATACACTCACGTTAACGAATATATACCCAGAGCAAAGTCGTTTTCTAGAAGTAGGAACTACCATACCTGACGACCATTCTCTCTATTGGTCAGCAATAAAAAATAGACAAATCATTTTTACCCGTTTACAAGATCCTCATACTAGCTTTTATGAAGAGGAATATCTTAACCTCTTACACGTAAAAACGGTTCTAGTATTGCCTATATATAGTAAAAACAAAGGAATTGGAGTTTTAAGTATTGGTCGTCTTACTGAATCTGAGTGGGGCATAGATGACCTTGCTTTTCTTGAACAGCTTACAGACCATTTAGCTATTAGTATTGAAAATGCCCAATTATATAATGAAGTATTACGGGGAAAACAGACATGGGAGGATACTTTTAAAGCCGTGGAAGATATGATTCTTGTGTTTGATAAAGATTTACAGGTGCTTCAATTTAACGATTCCGTAAAAAAATTTTTTACTTTAAATGAGCAGTCCCCTGCCCTTTCTATATTGATAGAACCTTGTAAAACTCTTGTTACAGAAACATTTCACTCACAAAAACCAGGGTATAGAGAAATCTACTTTCAAAACCATTCTACTTGTGAACTGTATACTTATCCAGTTCATAATAATGAGCAGCAAGTATATGGAGTGATTGCGTATATCAAGGATGTAACGGAAAAAAGAAAAATGGAAGTACAACTGCTGCATTCTGGAAAACTAGCAGCAATTGGAGAAATGGCTGCTGGTGTAGCACATGAATTAAATAGCCCTTTAACTGCTATTCTAGGAAATTCTCAGCTTTTATTACGAGAAATAACAAGTACTGATCAAACCTATACACTGTTACATGATATTAAAAACTGCGGGAGCCGGTGCAAACAAATTATAAAAAGCCTCCTTACCTTTTCCAGACAAGATGAGTATATTTTTTCCTCTTGTTCTCTAAATGACGCTGTAGAACAAGTATTGAACCTATTAAAGTATCAACTAGAAACCAAACAAATAAAAATTAAACTGCTCCTTCAAGAAAACTTACCTATTATTGAAGGGAGCCAACAACAAATCGAACAAATCATCATTAATTTACTTCTAAATGCAAAGGATGCTCTTACTTCTAGAACCAATAAAGAAATTATCATCCAAACATCCTTTCATCTAAATGCAGTCCACTTATCTGTAAAGGATAATGGAATTGGTATTGAAGAAAAAAGGCATTCTGAAATCTTTCATCCTTTTCATACAACAAAAGAAACAGAAAAGGGTACAGGGCTCGGCTTATCTGTCAGCCTTGGTATAGCGAAAGCACACAATGGTACAATTGAGGTTATGAGCGAACTCAATGTTGGAAGCACTTTCATATTAAAGTTACCTATTCAACCACAAAAGATTGTGGAGGTGATACAATGACAAATCTATTAATTGTAGATGATGAAAAAGAAATTGGCACGTTTCTCTCTCACCTTTTTACATCAAAGGGATATCAGGTTACGGTTATTAACAGCGGTACAGCTTTTTCTAGGATTGATTTTACGAAGCATTCGTTTCACGCTGCCATGATTGATTTAAAATTACCAGATGCAGATGGGCTTTCCTTGTTACAACACTTAAAAAAAGTACAACCAAGATGTAAAGCAATCATTATGACCGGTTATAGTACAGTAAAAACAGCTATAGATGCCATAAAGTTTGGGGCAATCGATTATATTGAAAAACCGTTTGATGATATTGATTTACTAGAAAAACAAGTTGATAGTCTATTAGTTTCCAATGATACATCTACTCAGCAACATATTAAAGACTTAGCTAGTGAAGTCGGCCTTATTGTAGGACAAAATGAAGAAATGAATCAATTAATTCAAACTGCCTATAAAATAGCAAAGAAACATGTAAATATTTTAATTGAAGGTGAAACAGGAACTGGCAAAGAATTGTTATCTCGCTTTATTCATCACGCAAGTCAACGCAGTCAGGAATCTTTTATTGGCGTCAATTGCGGGGCAATTTCAGAATCTCTTTTAGAAAGCGAACTTTTCGGCCACGAAAAAGGCGCATTTACAGGGGCAACAAGGCAACGGAAAGGTTTATTTGAAATTGCAAGTAAAGGAACGCTTTTCCTTGACGAAATCGCTGAGGCTTCACATACTATTCAAGTAAAACTACTTCGTGTACTTGAAACACGTGAATTCATGCGTGTTGGAAGCGAAACGATTTTACATACAAATACTCATATTATTGCTGCAACAAACGAAGATCTTCAGGAATCTGTTAAGCAAAAGAAATTTCGGGAAGATCTGTATTATCGCTTAAATGTCGTTCATTTAAAGATTCCCCCACTTCGTGATCGAAAGGAAGACATTCCTTTTATAATTAATCATATTTTACATCGACATCCGAACATCGATATCTCTTTTTCTGAGGAAGCCATTGAAATTTTACAAAATTATGAATGGCCAGGAAATATTCGTGAGTTATCTAATTTTATTACAAGAGTAGTGGCTTTATCAGATTCAATTCATACCGTTATTACTGCCGATGACTTATTGAATCATGTGAAAGCAAAGCCTACAACAATACAATCATTACAACAAAACAAGGCGATAACGGATAAAAGTAACCTTGAAAATTTCTTACAAAAATGGACAAATGAAATTCTCTCCGACTTCAAACAAAAAGAGGAAATTAATTTAGAAGAAGTTCTTGCACAAGTTAAACAAGTAGAGTCACAAATTGGAAAAGCATTTATTTTACGAACGCTACAACATACGCTTGGAAATCGAAAAGAGGCAGCAAAGCGACTACAAATTACAGTAAGACAGCTTCGTTACCTTTTAAATGAAAAACAACTTAGTCCTGAAAGCCAAACTTTTGATTAATCAGGCTCCATCTCCTTGTGTAGAAAACAAGAAGCTAATCATCTAACTAAACAGAGGATTAGCTTCTTTCTTTTAACTATACATTTTTCTATCACTTGAAAAAAGTACTTTTTTATTTATCCAAACTGCCAAACACTGTGACCAAGGTTTGCATATCGATAACTTCGATGTAATAAGGTTGCTTTTCGTGTGTCGTCAGCAGCTCCCATTGCATAAAAAAGAGGGA
>NZ_JBXKMX010000197.1:0-3195 GCF_056992975.1 Ectobacillus sp.
ATGTATTAGGCACGCCGCCAGCGTTCATCCTGAGCCAGGATCAAACTCTCCATAAAAGTTAAAGTTTGTCTAAGCTTAAAAAAATAAAACTGACGTTTCATGTTTTGTTTAGTTTTCAAAGAACTCAACATCGCTTAGCAGCGACTCAAACAATATAACACTTTTAAAAAATGATGTCAAATATTTTTTTATCATTTTTGTATCGCTTTCATATCAGCGACGGTTAATAATGTAACACATTATTATATGTATAGTCAACACTAATTTTAAAACTAGTGTATTCGTTTCCTCGTATACCGTATACATTCTTCTGGAGATGTAATTCGCATAAACAATTGAAAGACAATCCTATAACGTTCTTCCATTGCTCGTTTTACAATATAGTCAATACGCTCATCTTCAAAATCAAACAACATCTCATCCATTTCTCTTTTTAACATATATTCTAATTCCCTTAATTCTTTTTCATTTACGATAAACGCTAGCACGCCAACACCTCTTTACCCGAATTATTAGAATAATTATTTCCTAAATTTCTTTTTTTATCCTATTCAGAAGTATTCCCCACAAAAAAATCCATTTTTCCAATCCATTAGAACGCTAGCTACATTCTTTCGTCATGTTCCTTAAACCAACCGCATATATGTAAATGAAATAGAATGGACAAGGGAGAGGATAACCGATGTTTTTCTTCTTTGTAACAAGCAAAGGAAAACTGAAACAAACAATGCTAATTATTGTGCTTTCCCTATTTACTGCGTGGATTGTATTTCTTCAAACCTATTCTCAACAAAGCGTTTTTTCTACCGCAACCGGACCAAAGGCAATTTATAAAGGGGATACAAGCAAAAAACAAGTTGCTCTAACATTTGACATTAGTTGGGGAGATGAAAAAGCAATTCCTATTTTAGACACATTAAAGCAGCAAAATGTAAAAGGCGCTACCTTCTTCTTATCTGCCTCTTGGGCCGAGCGTCATCCTGATATTGTAGAACGAATTATGAAGGATGGACACGAAATTGGAAGTATGGGCTACAACTTTAAGGACTACACAACAATGGAGCCTACCTCTATTAGACAGGATCTAGCAAAAGCACACGATGTATTTACGAAGCTAGGAGTAAAACAAATTCATTTACTTCGTCCGCCAGGTGGTAATTTCAATAAAACAACTCTCCAAATCGCACATGAACAAGGAGATACAATCATCCATTGGAGCAACAACTCCGATGACTGGAGAAACGAAGGCGTTGACACCATTGTTGCAAAGGTAACAAAAAACTTGCATCCGGGAGATATTATTTTGCTGCATGCATCTGATTCTGTCCTGCAAACCAATACAGCACTTCCTATTTTGCTGCAAAAGCTACAAGCAGACGGATATTCAAATGTATCTATCTCCGAGTTAATCGCAAACACAAAAGCAAAAACCCAGGATATCCAATAGTTATTTCACCTTTGGAGCAAAAAAGGTAATGTACAAGGAGACTACCCCTTATACATTACCTTTTCTTTATTTGTAATTCGGTGCAACATTAGCAATTGATACGCATTGCAGACTAACAACGGTACAAGCATTATATACATCCAATCACGATCATTTACACGAAGCGCAGGTACCCATTCGACAATGGTAACTACAATCATAAAAAATAAAGCAGGAATAAAAGCTTGCCTATTTGTTTCTTTACTTTTAACAATCGCAATTACTATGGCACTGACGAGCAGCCAAAACGCAAGCAGAACATTTGAAAGAAGGGTAGCATTATCATGTAATAAGACGAGCGATCGCAAGTATACAAAGTCGCAAAGAACAAACACTACTACTACCACTTGAAAGCCGTTCCATAACCAGACAGAACGAAACATGTGTAAACCAAAACGATGTAATGTTAAATACGCAAAAAAACCCATTTGACTCACAACACTAAAAATAAAACCAACACCTAGAAGCCAAAGGGAAACAGTAATAAGTTCCATTGCTTGAAAATTCGAAAAATTAATTTTGTACGTATTCCATCGTAAAAAAAGCCCTATTATGATTGTACTTACTCCTCCAAGCAGTAACGTTGAGAAGAAAAAGTGAACCCATGTCCTACTGGTCACAAAACCCACCTCCACCATAATTATGAAAATGATTTTTGGTACTAAAATTGTAACAACCTATTTTACAAAAAGCTAGACATGTTTATGCATAATTTCCCGCTAATTATTTATATTAAAAAAGAAAAAGACGCGAAAGGGGCTCCGGCATATGAAACGGATTCCGTTACTACTATTATCTGCTGCTCTTATCCTTCTAGCTGCATGTGCACAGGAACAGTCCGCTAAAGCAGATCAAGGCTATGATCAGACGAAGAAAATGATTGTAGATATTTTAAAAACAGACGATGGTAAGAAAGCAATACAATCTGCATTAGCAGATGATAAGGTCAAAAATGCCCTTGTATTAGACGAAGCAGTCGTAAAAAAAGCGATTGAGGATGAAATATTATCCGATAAAGGGCAGCAGTTTTGGCAGAAAATGTTTAGTGACCCGCAATTTGCAACATCCTTCGCGAAAAGCATGGAAAAAGAGCAAACCAATCTCATGAAAACATTGCTAAAGGATCCAGATTATCAAGCAGGCATTACGGATATTATGAAAAATCCTGAAGTAGAGAAAATTATGCTTAACGTAATGAAAAGTACAGACTATCGTAAGTACGTTCAACAAGTCATCACTGAAGCATCTGATAGTCCACTCTTCCAAACAAAAATGATCGACATTCTTACAAAGGCGATGCAAAAAGGCTCTAGTTCTGGCGGTTCTTCTGGCGGTGCTGCTCAAGGTAAAAGTGGACAATAATGTTCATAACAAATTCATTCTAGGAAAGAATGCTAAAAAAGGTATCCTTCTCTAAGAGAAGGATACCTTAAAAGCATAGACTTCGAAAAATAGGTGCGATGGTAACTTATCGCGCGAACATTTTGTTACCGCACGTAAGCTTTTTATCGTGAACAGGCACAATCCGATCTCTTTTGTTTCCTCTCTCACGCTTTTTTCCCGTGAGCAGGCACAATCCGATCTCTTTTGTTTCCTCTCTCATGCTTTTTTCCCATGAGCGAGCACAATCGGAGCTCTTTTGTTTCCTCTCTTATGCTTTTTTCCCGTGAGCGAGCACAATCAGGGCTCTTTTGTTTCCACTCTCACGC
>NZ_JBXKMX010000198.1:0-9473 GCF_056992975.1 Ectobacillus sp.
GAACAAAGTATTCTTCTATATTATAGAAATGGTTTCGCAATCTTACACGTCTTTTGTAAGAAAATCTAACAAGGTTTTTTTAAAAAAGAAGGTTTTGGTACTTCGAACCAACTTATGATGGTAGCACCGATTGACCTGTTAACAGATTGTATGCCGCAAAAAATTTCATTTGTATGTAGTCCCAATCAGGATTCTCACGTAACGATGCTTGAAATGATTGTAGCAAACAGTCAAGCGCAAATTGTAAATCATCTTCCGATACACGGATCTGCTTTGAAGCAGATTGAAGCGTCAAATTATGAACAAGGGATTGTAAGTGGATTATTCTTTGGTCCATTTGAATCTCTCCTTTACCCAGTAGGTTTTATGTCCCAATTTCATAGCTTTTAGAACAATGGCATAAAACAAGATGCGCATACGGTAATAGGTAGACATGTATAGCTACTCATGAAAATGTTAAACATGCATTGATAGGACTACAATATTACTATGCTGTAAGTGGACAAACTATGATGAATAGGATAAAATTCTACATAATTAAAAAATTTCAATTATTATAATGAAAAGAAATTTATTTCTTTTAAATAATAAGAAGTTGGGCATACTAATCTGATGTACAACTTGACATAAAGCGAGTGAAAAGTGTGGGAGATTTAGTAAAGGATAAGATAGTTGTTATTATCGGTCCTACAGCAGTGGGAAAAACGAAGTTAAGTATTGATTTAGCAAAATCTTTGAATGGAGAAATTATTAGTGGAGACTCCATGCAGATTTATCGCAACATGAATATTGGTACTGCGAAAGTGACAAAGGAAGAAATGGATGATATCCCTCACTTTATGATTGATATTAAAGACCCAGAAGAACCATTTTCAGTAGCTGAATTCCAACAACATGTACGTCAACACATACAAGATATAATAAGTCGAGGAAAGCTTCCCATTATTGTTGGGGGAACGGGATTATATATCCAGTCGGTTTTGTATGATTACCAGTTTACTGCCATATCAGGTGACGAAGCGTACCGGCAAGAATTAGAACTGTTTTCACAGCGTGCCGGAGCAACGGCATTATATGAAAAATTAGTGGAAGTGGATCCTGAACGTGCAGTTCATATTCATCCAAATAATATTCGTCGTGTCATTCGTGCCTTAGAAATTCACCATACATCTGGAACGAAGATGAGTGAAGTATTGGAAGAACAGGAGAATAGGATGGTGTATGATACCGTCCTTGTTGGTTTAACGATGGAACGAAGTCAATTATACGAGCGAATCAATAAGCGAGTTGATCTTATGATGGAGCAAGGTTTACTTGAGGAGGTGCGATCCTTATATGATGCAGGTATACGAGACTGTCAGTCTATTCAAGCAATAGGATATAAAGAGCTATATCAGTATGTGGATGGTTTGATTACGCTAGATGAAGCAGTACAATTGTTAAAGACAAATTCTCGACGCTATGCGAAGCGACAGCTCACTTGGTTTCGAAATAAAATGGACGTAGCTTGGTTTGATGTATCAAATGAGACAAAAATGAAAGAAATTTTAAAATATGTAGAAGGAAAGCTACTTTTTTAGTCGAATTAAAGTAAGTAGAGAAAAAGAGGAGGATTCGATATGAAGCAATCTATCAATATTCAAGATCAATTTTTAAATCAACTCCGTAAGGATAACACGTATGTTACGTTGTACTTGTTAAATGGTTTCCAACTTCGTGGTCTCGTAAAGGGATTCGATAATTTCACGGTATTATTGGAAACAGATGGCAAGCAGCAGCTTATATATAAACATGCCATTTCTACATTCGTGCCACAAAAAAATGTAAACATTGAATTAGAATAGTACATAATGATAGCGGTATAATCTTAAAATGATGCCAATTACACATAATATGAAATGGATTGCAAGAAGGTTTGTAATCGTCGTGAAAGGTATATTCAAAGAGGAAACGTAAAGGAAGCTAGGCTATCCTTTACGTTTCCTCTTTATTTTTTTCAAAAGCAAGGAAGCGTTTTAAAGAAAGTTTCGTTTTAAAACCTACTAGCTTCATAATAATGTCCTCGTTTTCACCTTTTTGGACTAAACGAAGAATATAAGTATTGCGAAAGTGTTGTGCAGATATACCTTTACGAATACCAGCTCGAACAACTTCGAGTCGAATCATTTTTTGAATCGCAATTTCTGTTAATTCCTTCGGCGCATCTTGTTCGTATACCCATTTATATGTATTTCGATTAAAATCAAAGGCAACAAACAATGGATCATGTGAATGATATTTTGGACGCACGGCTTCGGGGATTGTTTTGTAGTACCGATATAATATTTGTTTGTCTTCTTTTTTTAATGTAATCGTACGGGTCTTCCCCGTTATCGGTGGAACGGAAAGCATATTTCTTTCAAAATGTACGCCTTGCATAGTAAGTGATGTCAGTTCTTGCAAGGATAGACCGTAATCAAGCATAAGAGAAATAATGGATTGGTTACGATCTATTAGAAATGGACGTGCAGACAGCTGTTTCTCCGAAAGCCCATTTAAAGATATAATGGTTTTCTTTAGTTGTCTTTCTTCCTTTTCAGAAATGAAGTCCTCCTTGCGCAGAGCTCGGTCTGGTTGCGTAATCATTTCGATACTTTGTAATGGATTTTCTAAGGATGGTCGCGATTGTTGTAAAAAAAAATAGATTCGATTTAGAACAATATAGACACGATGTATTGTTTTATCAGAATAATTCCGATTGGATTGCAACTCAAAAAAATAATTTTCGTAGTCTTGAGTGGAAAGGGAAGCCCATATATTGTTAAGAGAGGGATCCTTGTATTTAGTAACCCAACTAAGAAAATCCTCGATATCGTACACATAACGCTTAATAGTAGACTGCTTTCGGCCGATACTCGTTAAAAAAGCAGCAAAAGACAGGATTGTTTGTTGTACTTCTTCATTTTGAACTCGTTGTCTTTGCATACATCCACCCCCTACAGTTTAATAAATTATAACAGAAAACGGTAAATAATGATTTGTTTCCTAGTAACATTTAACATATTGCCAATGGGAGGTTTGTCAGTGGAGCAATCCATTCGTAAAAAAAACCGTAATCAAATAAACATTGTATTAAATAGAACGAATGATATCGTTTCACAAATACCATCAAGACATGCAATAGAAGAGGAAGCTGAAACAAAACATGAGATGCTACAGCAAGTAGAAGAGGAAATGGGAAGGCTTGTTGGAATGGAAAATTTGAAAAAAATTATTAAAGAAATATATGCTTGGATTTATGTAAATAAAAAGCGACAGGAAGCAGGTCTAAAGGCTGAGAAACAAGTGCTGCACATGTTATTTAAAGGAAATCCAGGAACAGGGAAGACAACGGTAGCTCGTATTATTGGTATGTTGTTATTTAAAATGAACGTTTTAACAAAGGGGCATCTCGTTGAAGCTGAGCGGGCTGACCTAGTAGGGGAATACATCGGTCATACTGCTCAAAAAACACGGGATCTAATTAAAAAATCGATGGGTGGCATTTTATTTATTGATGAGGCTTACTCGCTTGCAAGGGGTGGAGAAAAAGACTTTGGGAAGGAAGCCATTGATACACTTGTTAAGCATATGGAGGATAAGCAGCATGAATTTGTTCTTATACTAGCTGGTTATTCGCGTGAGATGAATCATTTTCTTTCCTTAAATCCCGGCTTACAGTCACGGTTTCCGTTTATTATTGAATTTCCGGATTATAATGTGAGTCAATTGTTAGAAATAGGTAAACGAATGTATGAAGAACGGGAGTATCAGATTTCTAAGGAAGCGGAGTGGAAACTTCGTGACCATTTGAATGCAGTGAAGTATTCAAATGGTGTCAATTCCTTTAGTAATGGGCGCTATGTACGAAATATTATTGAAAAATCAGTTCGTTCACAGGCCATGCGATTGTTAGCCCAAGATACGTATGATAAATATGATTTATTGACTATTTCAAGTGCTGATTTGGATTTTGGGGATGAACCGCACAATTAACCACTTGTGCGGCTTTTTTCTTATGAATTTGTATTTCCGGTTTTTGCATAGTTTTCAAGCTTTGTTTTTGGATCATTCGTAGCACCAGGAGCCTGTCCTTGTGCATTTACACTGCTAGCGACATGACCGCGATTGCGTCCGTTATTTCCTTTTGCCATCTAACCTTCTCCTTCCTCACGTACTTTATTTTTATGATGTTCTTCCATTTTTTTGCTTTTTGTAGCGGCAGATTTCGGTTTCATTTCACTTTGTCTAACGGAGCTTTCTTGTTTTCCCATATTTACATGGTTCGTCATACTACCACCTCCTTTTTAAGTAGTATGGCTTTATTTCAAAATGCTAGTAAAAACGTTTCCTCTTCCCCTTACTAGAACAAAAGCAGTTCCTCTGTTATTATTAAGAATAGACTATGTTGTAAAGGAAAGAGTGAACGTATTTGGAGAAAGAAAAAGCGATTTTAGTCGGCTGCCAATTGCCGAACGAACAAGAGGAACGATTTACATATTCCATGGGTGAACTAGCTTCATTAGCAGCAACTGCAAAAGCTGATGTACTTATCACGACGTCGCAAAAGCGTCCGAGATTTCATCCAGCTACATATATTGGAAAAGGAAAGCTAGAGGAACTCGTAGCCCTTGCTGAAGAACTAGAACCGGATTTATTTATTTTCAACAATGAGCTAACACCGAGTCAAATTCGAAATCTATCGAATGAACTTGGAGTTCGTGTTATCGACCGAACACAATTAATTTTAGATATTTTTGCGCAGCGAGCGAAATCAAGAGAAGGTAAGTTACAGGTTGAACTAGCACAACTTAAATATTCCTTGCCGCGGTTAAGTGGACAAGGTACTTCACTATCCAGACTTGGCGGTGGTATTGGTACAAGAGGACCTGGGGAAACAAAACTTGAGACAGATCGTCGCCATATTCGGGATCGCATTGATGAGATGAATCACCAACTATCAGTCATTGAAGAGCACCGAAAACGCTATAGAGAGCGTCGAAAACAAAATAGTACGTTTCAGGTTGCCCTTGTAGGATATACAAATGCCGGGAAATCAACATTGTTTAATCGATTAACCGAATCAAATGTATTTGAAGAAGATTTACTTTTTGCGACGTTGGATCCGACAACAAGAAGAATGACATTACCTTGTGGCTTTACTATTTTGCTAAGTGATACAGTTGGATTCATTCAAGATTTGCCGACTTCACTTGTTGCAGCGTTTCGATCTACCTTAGAAGAAGTCAATGAAGCAGACTTCATTTTACACGTTGTAGATTCTTCTAATCCTAACTTTGAAGGACATGAAAGAACCGTTCGAAAGCTTTTGGCTGAGCTAGGCAGTGAACAAATTCCTTCTGTCACGATATATAATAAACAAGATCAGCAGCATCCAGCATTTCTTCCTTTACCAAATGAGGAGAGTATGGTCATCAGTGCTCTCCGCGAAGAAGATGTAGAACGAGTTAAAGTGAAAATTGAGGAAGAAATGAAGCATCTGATGAAACCATACAATGTAACGATTCCTGCTGCCGAAGGGAAAGTATTATCTCGTTTCATATCAGAAAGTATTTTAGAGGAAATTACGTTTCATGAGGCAATGCAAACATATGAATGCGAAGGATTTTTATTTGAACATTCTCCGCTTATAGGCATTATAAAACGATTTTCAAAGCAAAAAGGAGAAGAGTACGATGTTTAATCGATTGAAAAATGGTAAGAAGTTATATCCAATAGTAAAAAAAGTAGAAGCCATGATAACAGAGGCCCATCAACATATTGATGAAGTGGCAGAAAGTAATCAATTTCGCGTGTTGGAGAGTTTTCGTACGTATAAAATAAGTGATTCGCACTTTATTCCCACGACTGGATATGGGTATGACGATATCGGACGCGACACGTTAGGGGATGTGTATGCGAATGTATTTGGCGGAGAAGCAGGTCTTGTGCGTCCACAAATTATCTCGGGAACCCATGCAATCTCTACGGCATTATTTGCTATTCTCCGTCCAGGGGATGAACTGGTATACATAACAGGAAAACCATATGATACGTTAGAAGAAATCGTTGGTATTCGAGGCAAAGGCATCGGTTCGTTTAAGGAATTTCAAATTGGATACCGTTCTGTTGATTTAACGAAGGATGGACATGTCGATTTTCCAGCAGTGAGAGAAGCAATTGGACCCAAAACGAAAATGATTGGTATCCAACGCTCAAAGGGATATGCAAATCGGCCATCTTATACAATCGCAGAAATACAAGAAATGATTCAGTTTGTGAAGCAAATTAACCCTGAAATCGTAGTTTTTGTTGATAATTGTTACGGAGAATTTACAGAAGAACTTGAACCTTGTCATGTTGGGGCAGACTTAATGGCAGGATCGTTAATAAAGAATCCTGGCGGCGGTATTGTGAAAATGGGTGGCTATATTGTTGGTAAAAAGGAATATGTTGATGCATGTGGTTATCGGTTAACTTCACCAGGTATTGGTGCAGAAGCAGGTGCATCTTTGTATAGTTTACAGGAAATGTATCAAGGATTCTTTCTTGCTCCGCACGTAGTAGCACAAGCACTAAAAGGTGCAATTTTTACAGCGGCTTTGTTAGAAAATCTCGGAATGAATACATATCCGCGTTGGAATATGAAGCGCACAGATTTAATTCAATCGGTTGAGTTTCAAGATCCGGATCGTATGATTGCGTTTTGCCAAGCGATTCAATATGCGTCACCTATTAATTCTCAGTTTACCCCTTATCCAAACTATATGCCTGGCTATGAAGATGACGTTATTATGGCTGCAGGAACATTTATACAAGGCGCAAGCATTGAGTTATCCGCAGATGGCCCGCTTCGACCACCATATGTAGCGTACGTTCAAGGAGGATTAACATATAGTCACGTGAAGATTGCTATCTGCTCAGCGGTAGATACGTTAATTGAGAAACAGCTACTAACTTTATAAAAAGGACTATTCTCTTTTCATACAATAAATATATTTGGTACATGTTAAGAAAGAGGGTTTCTCCTGTCCGAAAGTGAAAATGTGTTATGTCATCTAACATTTATTGACATAACACATACCCAGTAATAAAATAGAGATATGTTAAGGTGAAGGAGGAACTGAAGTGAGCAATGATGAACGCCGCTCTACTCCGCTGTTTCCCATTGGAATCGTTATGAATTTAACGCAGCTTTCGGCACGACAAATTCGGTATTACGAAGAGCACGATTTAATTTCACCTACTCGTTCAGATGGAAACCGCCGTTTATATTCGTTTAATGATGTAGATAAGCTGTTAGAAATAAAGGATCTATTAGATCAGGGCTTAAATCTAGCAGGCATTAAACAAGTGCTTACGATGAAAGCTGCGGGGCTTACACCACCACAGACACCGCATCCAGTAGATAAAAAAAAGCTTTCTGATGCACAACTGCGTAAGCTGTTAAGAGATGAACTTTACCAAGTGGGACGAAATAACCGAACATCTTTGCGACAAGGAGACATGTCCCGATTTTTCCACTAAACATGTGTTTCATGATTTTCAATATAAGATGTTAGGAATTAGGAGGAACGAAACTATGGCAGAGTATTCAAAAGAAGATATTTTCCGTTTGGCAAAAGAAGAAAATGTAAAGTATATTCGTCTGCAATTTACAGATCTATTAGGGATCATTAAAAATGTTGAAATTCCTGTTAGCCAATTAGAAAAAGCACTTTCTAACAAAATGATGTTTGATGGTTCTTCTATCGAAGGATTCGTTCGTATCGAAGAATCGGACATGTATTTGTATCCAGATTTAAGTACTTGGGTAGTTTTCCCTTGGACATCAGAAAAGGGAAAAGTTGCAAGATTAATTTGCGATATTTATAATCCCGATGGTACGCCATTTGAAGGAGATCCGCGTAATAATTTGCAACGCATCTTAAGAGAAATGGAAGCAATGGGATTTACAAGCTTCAATCTAGGACCTGAACCTGAATTTTTCTTATTTAAAGTTGATGAAAAAGGAAATCCTACATTAGAATTAAATGATAACGGTGGTTATTTTGATTTAGCTCCTACAGATCTTGGAGAAAATTGTCGCCGTGATATCGTTCTTGAATTAGAAGAAATGGGATTTGAAATTGAAGCATCCCATCACGAAGTTGCACCAGGTCAACATGAAATTGACTTTAAATATGCAAACGCACTTCAAGCATGTGATTACATTCAAACATTTAAACTTGTCGTGAAAACAATAGCACGTAAGCACGGCTTACATGCTACCTTTATGCCAAAACCATTATTTGGTGTGAATGGGTCTGGTATGCACTGTAACTTATCACTATTCCGTGGTAATGATAATGCATTTTACGATGAAACAGGCGATTTAAAGCTTAGTGATGATGCGCGCCACTTTATTGCTGGTGTATTGAAGCATGCTCCTAACTTTACAGCTGTAACAAACCCAACTGTAAATTCTTACAAACGTCTCGTGCCTGGATATGAAGCACCATGTTACGTAGCATGGTCTGCTCGCAACCGTAGTCCACTCATTCGTATTCCTGAATCTCGTGGCTTAAGCACACGTGTAGAAGTACGTAGCGTGGATCCTGCAGCAAATCCTTATCTAGCACTTGCAGTTCTTCTAGCAGCTGGACTTGATGGTATTAAAAACAAACTTGCAGCTCCTGCACCAGTAGATCGTAACATCTACGTTATGACGAAGGAAGAACGTGAGCAAACAGGAATTATTGACTTGCCTGCAACCCTTGCACAAGCAATAGACAAGCTTCAATCTGATGAAGTAATGTGTGAAGCGCTTGGTGATCACTTACTTGAACATTTCGTTGAAGCAAAAGAAATAGAATGGGATATGTTCCGTACACAAGTTCACCAATGGGAACGCGATCAATATATGAACATCTATTAAGATTGGAAAAGCTATCGAAACCCTTGATACCATTGGTATCGGGGTTTTTTTATTTTTGTGGGCAGTTGTATGAAACTAGTAGTTGAAAATAAACGCCCACAAATTGCCCACAAAAATTATTCGAGAACATTCTTCATATAATCATCAAATTTACCTATTCGATCATTCTCAATCTTTTTACTAATATGCGCGTACACATCTGCGGTAATTTGCATGCTGCCATGTCCTAGTCTTTCCTGTACGTATTTCATGTCTGAACCTGATTCCAGTAATAATACCGCGTGTGTATGACGTAAAGAGTGGATAGGGAGTGATGGTAGTCCAGTTTTTTTAAGATTCGAGTAAAAGAGTTGAATAAGCTCGATTTCGGCATATAATTCCCATCATTTCCGCATAGAACTAAATTTAGTTCATGGTGATAATTTTCTTATAATGCTAACTTGTTTTGGTTCTGATAATTTTTATGAAACTGTAAGTCGTTTGCAAGACCCTGGCTCATCGTAATCACTCGTTTTGAATGGTATGTCTTCACATCCCC
>NZ_JBXKMX010000199.1:0-6514 GCF_056992975.1 Ectobacillus sp.
ATTGGTCAAGATGCACAGGGAAATGTCTATATGATTGCAACAGACGGACGCTTCTACTGGAATAAGCAACACCGCGGCGCATCGATGAACGATATGGTGAAAATGTTTAAACAGCTCGGCTGTGTCAATGCGTTTGCGCTTGATGGCGGCGGCTCAACAACGATGATCAATAACGGTGAACTGCAATTAAAACCAGCTACTGACACGGCTGTCGGAATGCGGTATTTGCCGAATGCGTTTGTGGTGATTCCGCATAGCTAATCAATTATAAGGAAAGGTCGTTTTATAAAAACGGCCTTTTTGTCGTTTAGAAGGATATTTTTATATGTAAGCGGTTTAATAGAGTAAATCGAAAAAAATATCTTGTATCTTACAATAATTAACATTAATATAAAGTTATGTAATTAATTTACATAAACTTATTATTTGCGACAGCTAGTTATGGCATAGTTTTCAATTAAATTTTTGTAATATTCTGTCATTTTAACAATACTAATGCAGTAAGTGGAGGTTATTATGGAGGATAATGGGAGTTTAAAGGAATTGTTTCTGATTTTACGCAGACGTATGGTAGTGATATTTGCCATTACAGGATTCATTGCATTAGTAGTAGGGATTGTAAGTTATACCTTTATTACTCCTGTATATGAATCTTCGACGCAGATTCTGGTGAATCAGAAGAAGAAGGATAATAGTGTAGTGCAGTTTAATGAGGTACAAACGAATGTGCAGTTAATTAACACGTATAATGTTGTGATTAAGAGTCCTGCGATTTTAAGTAAAGTCAAGGATAAGCTGAATTTAGATATGTCTGTGAAGGCATTAACGAAGAAAATTAGTGTAGCAAGTGAAAAGGAGTCACAGGTTCTTACAGTAACTGTTCAAGATTCCAGTCCAGCGAGAGCTGCAGCTATTGCGAATACGATTGCTGACACGTTTAAAGAGGAAATTGTAAATCTAATGAGTGTGGATAATGTGAATGTTTTATCAACAGCTGAGAATGTAAAGGGACAAGCACCTGTTAAACCGCAACCGTTACTGAATATCGGAATTGCGATTGTGGCGGGGTTATTTGCATCTATCGGAATCGTTTTATTACTAGATTACCTAGATAATACGATTAAGAAAGAACAGGATGTCGAAAAATTGTTAGGATTATCGGTTCTTGGGAGTATCGCGCAAATAGAAGAAAAAAAGGTAGTGGATAAAAAACTAGCTGCAAATATGAAAGTGAGGGAGCATACCATTGGTTCTTAAGAAAAAAAATCAACCTCAAATGGTACGACAGTTAATTGCCCATAATGAGCCGAAATCTGCTATTTCAGAACAATATCGAAATGTTCGAACGAATATTGATTTTGCATCCGTCGATAAAGAAATCCGTTCGGTCATTATCACTTCATCTGGACCGTCGGAAGGGAAAACAACAACGACAGCAAATCTCGCTGTTGTGTTTGCGCAGCAAGGAAAGAAAGTACTATTAATGGATGCAGATATGAGAAAGCCCGCGCTTCACTCGATGTTTGATATAGAAAATAGGCTGGGCATCACGGCTGTATTATCAAAACAAGCAACGTTAAAGGAGTGCGTTTATGCTACTAAAATTGCGAACTTGAATTTTATGCCATGTGGCGCGGTTCCCCCAAACCCAGCAGAATTGCTTAGTTCGAAAAAAATGGAAGAATTACTGCAAGAAGCTTATGCCCTATATGATTTAGTAATTATTGATACACCACCGGTTCTAGCTGTAACAGATGCACAAATTCTCGCCAATATTGTGGACGGGATTGTAATGGTAGTCCGAAGTGGTCAGACAGAACGTGAGGCGGCTATAAGGGCAAAGGGATTGCTACAAAGTGCGAAAGGAAAGTTGCTTGGTGTCGTGCTCAATGCGAAAAAGCTGAAGGAACAAGATTATTACTACTATTATGGTTCAAAAAAGTAAACGTTGAAGAGGTGATGTATATTGATAGATTTACATTGTCATATATTGCCTGGAATGGATGATGGACCTGTTACTATGGAACAAAGTCTTAAAATGGCTGAATACGCTGTAGCTGAGGGGATTCAAACGATTGTTGCAACTCCTCATCATCTAACAATCAATTATAGGAATGAAAAGCCTGCCATTGCTAGGGCAGTACATGCATTGAATGAAGTGTTGAAGCGAAGGGATATACCATTGCTAATTGTTCCGGGACAAGAGATTCACATTAATGGAGAAATTGCCGAGCAGTACGAGTTAGGTCTAATTCAAACAATAAACGAGACAAAGAAATACATCCTACTAGAATTCCCATCCAACCACGTACCACGATATACACCAGCCTTACTATACGATTTGCTTCTTAAAGGCTTAATCCCTATCATCGTCCATCCGGAACGTAATTCAGAAATTGCCGAACATCCGAATATTCTGTACGATCTCGTCTTAAAAGGCGCGCTCGTTCAAGTTACAGCATCTAGTATGACAGGTGGTTTTGGAAAAACAATAAAAAAACTATCCTTACAGTTAATCGAACATAATCTCGTTCATTTTGTTGCATCTGACGCTCATAACAGTACGAATCGACCCTTTAATTTGCGAGAATGCTATGACACAATTGAACATGAACTAGGGGCGGACATTGCTATATTATTTAAAAGAAATGCATATGCCGTCATTACAGGACATATTGTTCCAAAGCCTGAACCTGAAGAAATACGTAATAAAAAGATTTTTGGAATCTTTTAATCCATTCTGATTAAAGGACTTCTGCACTCTATAACTGTAAAAATATTACTTAATATATAATAAATTCCATATAAAAAGGAGTGCTTACCTATGTATAAAGTGAAAAAAGCTATTATTCCAGCAGCTGGTCTTGGGACGCGGTTTCTACCCGCAACCAAAGCAATGCCTAAAGAAATGCTGCCGATTGTAGACAAGCCAACGATTCAATACATCGTAGAGGAAGCGATTGAGTCAGGGATTAAAGATATCATCATTGTTACAGGTAAGGGAAAGCGGGCTATTGAGGATCATTTCGATTATTCCATTGAACTGGAGCAAAATCTGCAACAGAAAGGGAAATTTGATCTTCTTGATAAGGTACAAGTTTCATCAAAAATGAATATCCACTACATTCGTCAGAAAGAACCACAAGGGCTCGGACATGCTGTATGGTGTGCGAGAAAATTCATTGGAGATGAACCATTTGCCGTGTTACTTGGTGACGATATTGTACAAGCAAAGACGCCTTGCCTCCGCCAATTGATGGAGCAATATGAGCAAACGAGAGCATCTGTAATCGGGGTACAAACCGTGCCAGATAGCGAGACGCATCGCTACGGTATTATAGATCCTCTAATACAGAGCGGTCGCAGGTATCAAGTGAATCAATTTGTAGAAAAACCAGCACCGGGCACTGCACCGTCAAACTTAGCGATCATGGGCCGCTATGTGTTAACACCAGAAATATTTATGTTTTTGGATGAACAAACTGTAGGAGCAGGGGGAGAAATACAATTAACAGATGCAATCCAACAATTAAATGGAATTCAACGGGTATTTGCCTACGATTTCGAGGGGAAACGATTTGATGTAGGGGAAAAACTAGGCTTTATTCAAACATCTATTGAATTTGCACTCCAGCATGATGATCTTAGGGAGGAGCTACTCGCATTTATGACGGAGAAAGTGTCTATAGAGAAAATAAGTGTAACGTAAGGAGGGATTTAGTTGGATGTAAGAATAAGCACTGCGGAGAAACCTGATATACAAGAAGATGCCATTGTGATAGAAGGAATAGAAAATCCCAGTCCATTCTACTTACTTTCAAAACGAATGATTGATTTTATAGGTGCATGCATCGGAATCGTTTTACTTTCTCCGCTTTTTCTAGTTATTGCTTTGTTGATTAAATGGGAAGATCCAAAGGGACCTGTTTTCTTTAAACAGAAGCGTATTGGGAAAAACGGAGAATCTTTCTATATTTATAAATTTCGCTCCATGATTACTGATGCAGAGAATACGTTAAAAGCAAATAGGGATCTTTATGAAAAATATATTCGAAATAACTATAAGCTAGAGCCGCATGAGGATCCGAGAATTACAAGGATAGGTAGATTTTTGCGGGCAACAAGCTTAGATGAGTTTCCGCAGCTGATTAATGTATTCATGGGAAATATGAGCTTAGTTGGTCCAAGACCCGTTGTTACAGAAGAATTAAGAGAGTACAAGGATCGAATAGACGAATTTCTTTCAGTAAAGCCAGGGGTTACGGGATACTGGCAGGTAAGTGGTAGAAGTAATGTGGGATATCCTGAGCGGGTAGGGATTGAGCTCTATTACGTATACCATCAATCTCTTAAGTTAGATATTTTGATTTTATGTAAAACAGTGCTCATGGTTATTCTGAGACGAGGAGCCTATTAATGTATATTACTATATCAATAAGGAGATCAGCCACGTGGAATTAAAACGAACTGACAAACGGTTACTTATCATTTCACTACTACTTCTCAATATTGGAATGCTATTTGGTCAAAAGATCACGGGTAGATTAGCCTATTCCAATTTGTTTCAGATTCTATCTATATTGGTATTGCTTCCTATCACCATTAAAGTATTTCAGAAAAGAGATTATGTCTTTGTCACGTTAAATATTTGTATGATGTCGATTGGAGCGTTATGGGTATCGAATGTGTATAATACGCAAATTCAAATCGCACATATTTTATTTTTTCTGCTGATGATAATTTGTATCAGTACTATGTTTACCCTTATCAATAAATACAATGTTCAGCAAGCCATCCTTACTGTTTATAAATACATCACGATTCCGATTTGCATTTATTTTTGCATATTTACTGTGGAAGAATTGTTTATACAAAAGAGTGGCTATATATCGTTGGGCCAAGTAGATAAATCCCATACTGTAATATTATGCGCATTCTTTGCTTTTATGTCCCTTGTGTTGTTTACTTCTTCCATTCGCTTTGTTTTATCGCTTTTGTTTATGATTCTATCATTATTGACCATTTCGCGTTTTTCCCTTATCTTTTTGGCTTTTTACATTCCAGTTTTCCTGTATAACTTTGTTTCGTTTTCGAAAAAGGTGTTAGAAGAGAATAGGAAATCGAAATATATTACCTTGTACGTTAATTTCCTATTCTTTCTAGGAACGATTGTATTTGGATTACTATTTGTGATACAAAATCAAAATTTGTTTGGTGTTTTTAACAGAGTCGGGGCAGGCGCTGATAGTGGCTCGACAACTGGGCACCTATTATTAATCCAATATGGTTTACAAATCAAATTTCAGAATCTAATGAACTTAATTTTTGGCATTACACCTGGAGAATATAGCTTAGTAGCAACTCATGCTGGACTTGATTTATCGGAGTTTGCCACGCTAGATCCAACGGGCTATCAAGCAATGCTATTGGGTATAATGCCGATGCATTCCAGTCATCTTTCATTCTTTGTAGAATTTCCTCTTCTGTTTTTTATAACCTATCTTTTCTTACTCATCACGATTTTTGTCGGATTGGCTAAGAAAAAAAGGGTAATTGAGCTCTTTTTCTTCATTGGTTTTGTGATTGCAACTAGTTTTTATAGTAGTCATGATCAGCTTTTTTTCTATAGTATCTTCATTTACCTTTTGGCCATTTGCGCTCTACCAAGTAAGGCAAATGCCATTGTACATTCGGAAAGTAAGAAGGGGGCTGCGTGATCCATGTATGATTACTTAATTGTGGGAGCTGGATTGTTTGGGGCTACTTTTGCCTATGAAGCTACGAAACGAGGAAAAACGTGTCTGGTGATCGATAAACGAGATCATATTGGCGGAAATGTATACAACGAACATGTGGCGGGAATCAATGTCCATAAGTACGGAGCGCATATCTTTCATACGAATAGCGAAGAGATATGGGAGTATGTGAATCAGTTCGCCCGGTTTAACCGGTATACGAACTCACCGATTGCCAATTATAAAGGCGAGTTATACAATTTGCCGTTTAATATGAATACCTTTCATACATTATGGGGTGTGATTACGCCTGAACAAGCAAAGCAGAAGATTGAGGAACAAAAGATGCAGCTGGATATAGAAAAACCAAAAAACTTGGAAGAGCAGGCCATTTCCTTAGTTGGCGTCGATATTTATGAAAAATTAATTAAGGGCTATACCGAAAAACAATGGGGGCGACCTGCGACTGAACTGCCAAGCTTTATTATTAAACGATTACCTGTGCGCTTTACGTACGATAATAACTACTTTAATGATAAGTACCAAGGAATCCCAATCGGCGGATACAATGTCATTGTTGAAAAAATGTTAGCCAGCAGTGACGTTTCGCTTTCTACCGATTTCTTTGAAAATAAGGAAGAGTTAGAGGCAAGAGCGAATAAGGTCGTGTTTACCGGCATGATCGATCAGTACTTTGCTTACAAGTACGGGGTACTAGAGTATAGAAGTCTGCACTTTGAGAATGAAATGATCCACTCTGATAATTATCAAGGGAATGC
>NZ_JBXKMX010000200.1:0-3062 GCF_056992975.1 Ectobacillus sp.
GCATACCATAGGAAGAGAAGGATGTACACAATCACTCCGACAATAGCATACAAGATAAATTCAATATTTCCTTGCGTTGCTCTCCCAACTAGAAAGGCAAGTATTTTTTCAAGAGGTCCTTCTAATGTAGAGTGTGTAATTAATTGTGTGCTAGCAATTCCAGTTGGGAACGCTCCCACTGCGATTGCTGTCTTCGTAACGAATGGAGCAATAAGTGTTCCTGATAGTAGAAATAGCGGTAACAAGCAAGCACCAATGACAATCATCCGAATCAGTTTTCCGCGTGTTACAACCAATAAGGCAGGTGTAAGACCCATTGCAATGATTCCTCCTAAAGGAAGGATTCGATTACCGTGAAGAAGAATTGCTTCCACTAGCATGATAGGTGCCAACACATTCGCTGCAGCCCATATCTCAGCTCGTCCAGCAATGAACGGCCAGTCAAGACCGATATTAAATGTTCTGCCCTTTAAGTACTTGCTTGTAAAGTTTGTAATCCCTTGCGAAAGCGGTTCCACCGCAGCGATAAACCAAGATCCGATGGAAGAGAATAACTCTAAACACACACCAGCCGTAAACGCGAGTGTAAACGTTGCTTTTGGCGTTTGATGAGAGAGAATACCGATTAATAAGCCAAGGTAAATCCCGATAGCAAATTTACTTCCCCAGAAACCAATCTTCTTATTCAATTTCGCTGCATCAAAATCATATTTATCTAAAAACGGAAGGAATTTATCGAAAAACTTATCAAACAGCATAATCACCGGGTTTAACATATAGTTCATATGCGTTGATGTCATCGGATTCGAACTAGGTGCATGTAATAAATCATTGAATGTAGGTTTCATCAAGTCAGAGTTTATGATTTTCATAACCCCAATTAAAACAATAAGAAGAGTCGCTACCAATAAGTTATTACTATAATACATAACTAGTAATCCTGTAATTGAAAGATGCCAAATATCAAATACGTCAACATCTAATGTATTCGTTTTCTTTAACATTAACATCACGAGATTTACGATAACCATAATTAGCAGAAAATATAAGGTATAGGCCGAACCCCATGTAATGGTTGCTAACGGCGCCCATCCTACATCTGTTATGGAAAGATTAATGCCGGTTGACTCTACGAACGCTTGCAGTGCCTTAGAGAATGCCCCAGTTAAAATATTAATGATAGCACTAATCCCCGTTAAGGCGATGGCAAGCTTTAATCCACCTTCAATCGCCTTACTTGGCTTCACTTTCACAAGAAGAGCAAGCAATGTTAAGATGATGAACATCAGGGGCGGTGCACCTAAATCCAAAATCGGTTTAAATAGCGTATTTGAGAATTGAATCAATGTTTGCATGAAAAATCCTCCTCCGGTCTTATTATCTTATTTGTTTAATTGCTTCTTCTAACGCATTAAATACGGGAGTAGACATAACTGGAATTCTATATAAAATCGGTCCTGCCTCTACAACTGGAATGTTTATTTCAAACCCTGTATCCGTAGCCGAAATTGGTGTGAATATATCATACTTTCCCATCATTTCTTCCGTAATATCTTTCACCATTACAGCATCCACAAGTACTTCATATCCTCTTGAACTCATTTCTTCTTCAATCGCAGATTTGATTTGATGACTTGAATTTACTCCTGCTCCACAAGCTGCTAATATTTTAATCATACGGTTTGCACTCCTTCGTTTGAATTTAGATAATCATATATTTCTTGAGCTGAACTCAAAGTAGATAACGTTTTCATATGGTCGTTTTGTGTAAAGAACGCCATTAAGTTAGATAAAATATTCGTTTGCCCATTCTTGTTGTGATTTAAGATGAAAAAGAAATGGCTTACCTTTAGCTCTTGATCAGGTGCAATCATATTGCGGAAAACCAGCTCTTCTGGCGTTCGCACGACAATTACCTTTTGCGTATTACAGAATTCGGTTTCGGTATGAGGAATGGCAACATTCGGCACATCCGCTCCCACTACACTTAAATCTAAGCCGGTTGGAAATGCTTTTTCCCTTTCCTTAACGGCCTCCACATAACCAGATTTCACTAAACCCTTCTCCAGTAAGATTTCCCCAACCTTCGTAAACAACTCTTCTTTTGATGTTGCGTTTATAAATAGAATAAGTTCCTTATGGAATAGTTCAGATACACCCACTAGATTCATCTCCTTTCATGTCCTATTTAATAATGCGCGTCACCCGGCTGTAGTAATCCGCTAACTGATCGCTAATGCCAGAATCCGTGATGATAGCGGTTACATTCATTACCTGATAAAAGGTAAAGAAGGCTTGTAAATCAAATTTCGTACTATCCGCTAACACATATCGCTCACTTGCATTATCTAAAATAATGCGGTTACCAAGCCCTTCCTCTTCATCAGCCGTCGTCACATTCAAATCGCAAATACCATTTGTTCCTACAAACGCTTTCTTCACTTTCACTTCACTTAATAACTTGTTTGCAAAATATCCTGTAAATGTACCCGTTCTAGCTCGGTAACGTCCTCCACTTAGCACAACATCGTAATTCGGATTGTCTTTGCACTTATTAAACACCGTAATCGAGTTCGTTATGACATTTACGTTTGATGCTTTTACATAATCAAAAATCATATCATTTGTAGTACCAGAACCAACAAATATAATGTCATTATCAACAATTAGCTCTGCACATTTTTGTGAGATTTGTCTTTTTTCCTCAACATTTATACTCTGTTTCTGTGTATGCGATAATTCTGTATAGGTAACTGCATTTATTTTCCTTGCCCCGCCAAACACCCGATTAATCAATCTGCGTTCTTCTAGTTCCTTTAAATCCCGCCGAATGGTCATCTCGGTCACCTGCAAGGATTGTGCAAGTTCTGATACTTCCACGACTTGCTTCTTCTCAACTTCACCCAGAATAAGATGTAAGCGATCCTCTTTTAACATTTTCCACCCCTCCTTTACATTCCTCCCTTTTCCTTTATGTTCTATATTGTTCTTTTTTGTTTACGAATTCAATATACAACGTTCTTTTCTTCCTGTCAATTATGTTTTTTAAATTTTTATCATCG
>NZ_JBXKMX010000201.1:0-10016 GCF_056992975.1 Ectobacillus sp.
CCAAGTTCAAGCGCGAATTGTCTGCGAATCGCTACAATACGATCCAACAAGTCACCGCCTTGGTGTGTATCAGCTAACGGAATCAATCCTATCCCAAACTCAAACTCGATTGGGTCTTCCTGTAGAAGTGAAAAAACACTTTCTGGCTTTCGGACATCATCTAATTCTTGTTCCGATTGTAAGTCCTCTTCTTTCTCTTCTAACTTCGAAGCATTTCTTTGCATGGCATAACCAGCATAAGCAAGCAAACCTGCTATGCCCCATGTAACGACAATCCCAATGGGAGTAAGAAGTCCAAGCAAAGCAATAACACCTGCTACGACATATAGTAAATTTGGATAGGAAAACAACTGTCCTGCTATATCTTCCCCTAGATTACCATCTGATGAAGCCCTCGTTACAACAATACCCGTTGCCGTAGATATCAATAAAGCTGGAATTTGGCTTACAAGACCATCCCCAACAGAAAGAAGAGTAAACGTAGTAAGCGAGGAGTTAAAATCCATACCGTGCATCGTCATCCCAATGATAAAACCGCCGATAACATTGATTACAAGTATGATAATACTAGCAATTGCATCCCCTTTTACGAATTTACTTGCCCCGTCCATAGCACCGTAGAAATCAGCTTCCTGCATGACCTTCTTCCGTTTGATACGGGCATCTTGCTCCGTAATCATACCTGCATTTAAATCAGCATCTATGCTCATTTGTTTACCAGGCATAGCATCTAACGTAAACCGAGCAGCTACTTCTGCCACACGCTCTGATCCCTTTGTAATGACTAGAAATTGAATGATGACTAGAATTAAAAATACAACGAATCCAACTACCGCATTTCCACCGATTACAAATTGACCAAACGTTTCAATAACATGTCCTGCTTTCGCATTCGAAAGAATCGATCTTGTACTCGAAACATTCAACGAAAGACGAAAAAGTGTCGTTAATAATAAGAGAGAGGGAAAAACAGAAAAATCTAATGGTTCTTTCGTATTCATACCAACTAGTAAAATCATAATACTCATCGAAATATTAATAATAAGCAAAATATCCAAAATAAAAGTAGGTAATGGAATAACCATCATGATGATAATCATCATAACAGCAACTAATACGCCAACTTCTTTTAGTTTCATTGTTTCACCCCCACTACTTGGTTAATGTCCCTTTCATCTGATACACATAAGCAAGTACTTCTGCTACTGCTTTAAATAGATCCTCGGGAATTTCTTGGCCAATTTCAACATTTGCATAAAGCGCTCTAGCCAAAGGCCTATTTTCCATTGTGATAATATGATGTTCTTTCGCAACTTCTTTAATTTTTAAGGCAATATAATCTGCCCCCTTTGCTATCACAACTGGGGCTGCCATTTCTCCCGCTTCGTACATAATTGCTACGGCGAAGTGAGTCGGGTTCGTAACAACAACACTTGCTTTCGGTATATCATTCATCATCCGTGACATTGCAATTTGTCGTTGCTTTTCCTTTACTTTTTGCTTAATAACCGGATCGCCTTCCATTTTTTTATATTCTTCTTTGACTTCTTGTTTTGTCATTTTGAGTTGTTTATTATGATCAAACCGTTGGTACAGATAATCAACAATTGCGATGATAAAATAGACGACAGAAAGAATAAGTGTAATTTTCACAAGCAAGGAAAACATATACGATATAATATTCTGCGGCGTCATCAAAGACATTTGTAATATGGATTGTCTTTCCTGCCAAAGTAGCATGCCGCCTGTTGTCGTTAATATAATAAATTTCAAAAGAGATTTTAAAAGTTCAAATACTGATTTCATTGAAAACATACGCTTTATACCCGAAATTGGGTTGATTTTACCCAACCCACCTTGAAGAGCAGCAAACGATAGAACAAAACCAACTTGTACAACATTTCCAACTATAGCAGCAATCCATGCTGCCAAAAGAACCGGAGCGGCAATTGATACACCCAACTTTAGCAACCCCGCAAACAAAGTTGGAACGGAATCTTGCGTTACGTCCCATTGCATCATCGTAGAAAACCCTTGCCCAAACAACGTATACAACTGCGATGCCATACTCTTTCCAAACACCGCAAGTGCGATAAACGAAAAGGTAACAACCGTCGCACCTGATAGGTCTGTACTCTTTGCATATTGTCCCTTTTTCTTCGCTTCTTGTTTTTTATTCGGGGTTGCTTTCTCTGTTTTTTCTGCAAAAAATTGCAAATCCAAAGATATTGCCACTGTTTATCCCCCCAATATATGTAACATTTGTTCAAACGATGAAATCATTGTTTGAACAAGCTGGGATAGCATGTAAAAAAACACGGGTATAGATACGTACAAAATGACGAAATAAACAAGAACTTTAATTGGAATACCTACTACAAATAAATTCATTTGTGGAACCGACTTCGAAATAATACCTAATACAACATCGACCATGAATAGCGTCCCTACTAATGGGGCCGCAATAAGCAAGGAAATCCAGAACATATGACCGATAATATCAAGCAAAACTTGTACAATATTTGAAGTAAATGAACTTGGCAGCCAAGTATCTACTGCAATCCATTGATAGCTCTGAATAATTCCCTTTAGAAGAATATGGTGACCATCAGAAAGAAGAAAAAACATCATCGTTAAGATGTAATAGAATTTTCCTGTTAGCGGCTCTTGAATCCCTCTCTTTGGATCAAACAAAGATGACATCGTAAACCCACTTTGTAAATCGATGTAACTTCCAGCTAGTTCTACTGCATAAAACAGAATAGAAGATGCAAAGCCAAGAGATAATCCAACTGCTAATTCTTTACATACTAGCAAGAAATATGTGCTGTTAAAAACGAGCGGCGTGGTAGGCTCAATAAATCCTAACGTCACAATAGCAATACAAAATGAGAATCCCCATTTAAGTTGACTCGGTATTTGTTGATTATTCCAAATGGGTGCAGCTACAAAAAATGCTGAAATTCTAACGAATACAAGTAAAAATAAAGATAAATACGGTATTAACTCCATCACATTACCCTATAAACTTCGTTAGATTTGTAAATAGATTACGTGTAAAATCAATAAGATTCGTTAGCATCCATGGTCCAAACAAGAGTAGTCCTACTAGAACAGCAACAATTTTCGGAACAAACGCTAATGTCTGCTCTTGAATTTGCGTTGCTGCCTGTATGATACTCACAAGTACCCCTACAACTAATGCAATAAGTAAGATAGGTGCTAGCACGAGCATCGTAATATAAATTGTACTTTGTGCAAGAGCATTCATACTTTCTGGTGTCATATCGATTTCTCCCCTTATGTGTAACTCACGAACAGCGATTGTACGACAAGATGCCAACCATCTACGAGAATAAACAGTAGAATTTTAAAGGGTAAGGAGATCAAAGATGGCGGTACCATCATCATACCCATTGCCATTAAAATACTCGCAACAATCATGTCAATGACAAGAAACGGAATGAATAATAGAAAGCCCATTTGAAACGCTGTCGTTAATTCACTCATTACAAACGAAGGAACGAGAGCACGAAGAGGAATATCTTGCACTGTCGAATAGCTCGGTGAGTGACTATATTCTAAAAATAAGTTCAAGTCCTTTTGACGTGTTTGTTTCGCCATGAACTCCTTCATCGGGGCTGTTGACTTCGTATATGCTTCTTGCTGTGATATATTTCCTTTTATATAGGGCTGCAAGGCCTGATCATTGATTTGTTGAAACGTCGGTCCCATAATAAAAAACGTTAAAAATAAACTAAGCCCTAATATAACCTGATTGGGCGGCATTTGCTGCGTTCCAAGAGACGTCCGAACGAAAGAAAGAACGATTGCCACTCTCGTAAAGGATGTCATTAATAAGATAATACTAGGAGCAACCGACAATACAGTCAGTAGCAATACAAGCGTCAGTGAAAAGGACTGATTATTCATGTCCCCTAATGCACTGATATTAGGGATACTTGGTATAGTAGGACTATTCGTTGCTGCAAAGGTTACATTTTGATTTACAAAAAAGAGGGCAAAAACAATCAAGAATACTCTTTTCAATTATCTTTCCCTCCATCCTTTGGTTCCTTGTCTTTATTTCGCGGCAGTGTATTTCGATCCAACTTTCGCATCTGCTGTTTTAAAATAGCATTCCATTTTTCTGCAGAAGCAAAGGATTGTAACGTCCATTTGGCTTCATTCTCATCTGTTGCAGAAGCAATTGCTTCTAACAACTCGTTCTGTTCTTCCCCAGGAGGAATGGTACGAATCAATCCAATATTTTCACCGACACCAACGATATACATCGTATTCCCGATCATGAGTAACTGAACAGAACGATTATTTCCCAGTGAATAGCTGCCAATGGCATGAAAGGGTCCGCTATCCCGAATTTTCGTTGCTTTTTTCGATAGCACTTTTGATAATACATAAATGAGTACGATAATTAATATAAATGAACCGATAAATTGAAAAATGTACGGTACAACGGAAGGAGCCGGGGCAGGCGAGGATGCTGCCGGGGTACTTTTTTGCTGTGAGCTCGTATCGTTATACTGCTGGTATACGGTTCCTTCTTTCGCTTTCGCGCTTGGCATACTACATACTAAGAAGACGAGGAGAAAGCTTAGCAGCAGTTTGTTCCATTTAGTCATGAGACTGCTCCCTTCACTTCATTTTTCTTTCTCTCTCTTGAATTGAAACGATATCAGTTATTCGAATGGCAAACCGATCATCTACAACTACAATTTCACCTTCTGCAATCTTGGCTTTGTTCACTAGCATAGCGACATGCTCCCCTGCTAACTTGTCTAGGCGAATAATGCTACCTTTTTTTAACTCAAGTATGTCATGAATCGTTTTCTTGGCTCTACCTAATTCAAAGGAAACATGAAGTGAAACGTCTGTAAGTAGTTGGAGCTGTTTCTTGTCCATATCAACGGTTTCTTCCATAATAGGAGAGAAAGTAACAGACTGGACTGTGCTTTCTTTTTTTTGGTCGTTCACGTTTTCCCCTCTTTTCAAAATCGATTCCTACCCTTTTTTCGCAAGTTCTTTTAATGCATTAGAAACAATAGCAGCCTTTTTCGGATCCATTCTACCGAGAATATCTGCTTGCTGCGAAACATTCATATATTTTAAAATAGATGCTGCGTCCTGCACGGTAAGATTTTCTAAAATACTTGCAGCATTACTAGGGGACATATTTCCATATGTAGCTGCTGTCTTTTTATAATAAGCATCTGTATTCGTCGTACTTTGTTGCTTGCTCGCATCATTTTCCTTCGCATCCAATTGCATTTGTTTTTCGCGTAAGCTTGTCTGAAGATCCTGTATGAGCTTATCCTGCTCCTGCACTTTTTGTTGCACACTTTCGTATTTCTTTGAAAGTGTAGCATAAGAATCTCCGCCCTGTTGCGCACTAGAATTTGATTTCGTAATCGGATCTCTTAATTCATCCCCCATGAACATGTATAAAATCATAAATATGAGGAATGTAAAAATGAGGATTTCACCGAAAATATAAAACGGCCCTTTCCATCTTTCACTTTTCATCCAAACACCTACTTCATGAAGTGAAACCTATCATTTTATGAATCCTAGCGGGATAAAGATTGTTTCTGATAATAGCGAACGGTTGCCATTTCATCTAGCATATTTTGCTCAAGTCTATTCTGGTTGCTTATATACGATTCCCGTGATTGTTCACGCAAATGATTCCATGTTTTCTCATCTTTACGTTTCTCTAAAAAAGTAGTCTGCTTCAGACGAAGTTCATTCTCTGCAACTTGTACTTGTCTCAATACCTGAGATATTTCAAAGTCTAAGAAAGTAAGATATTCATTTTGTTGGTGAATGGATGCTGCTGTATAAGCGTTATCTACCCTTTCCCATTTCATAATCCATTCGTTTCGTTTTTCTTGCAAAGCATGTAGCCTTGTTACTATTGCATCCCGCTTCATAACCGTGACCCCGTAATCAGTGAGTGCTTGGTCCTTTTCCTTTTCCTTCATCGTAACAATATGTTCATACCGGTACCGAAACGTCATGATTCATCACTCCAAATCGATTCGTTAATGTAGAAACTGCCGCCTCAAAGGAAGAATCCTCCATTGTTCCTTGTTTTAAAAATTGATCAATCCAATCCTTATTTGAAATGGCCTCATCAATTTCTCTATCTGTTCCCCGTTTATATGCACCAATTTGAATTAAATCTTCTGCCTTCTGATACGTACTGATTAACGCCTTTACCTTTTCGGAAGCTGCTATATGGCTACTAGCTGCAATATCCTTCATGACACGGCTCACACTTGCCGTCACTTCGATAGCGGGATACATTCCCTTCTGTGCAATGCTCCGGCTAAGCACAATATGACCGTCTAAAATTCCTCTAACGGCGTCTGCAATTGGCTCATTCATATCATCACCATCAACAAGAACGGTATAAAAAGCAGTAATCGTACCGCTTTCATTCGTTCCTGCCCGCTCCAATAACCGCGGCAGCATGGCAAATACAGATGGTGTATAGCCTTTCGTTGTCGGCGGCTCGCCTATCGCTAAGCCAATCTCGCGCTGGGCCATTGCAAATCGTGTGACGGAGTCCAACATTAGATTGACATTCATTCCTTGATCTCGGAAAAATTCAGCAATTGCAGTGGCAATCATCGCACCTTTAATTCGAATGAGTGCTGGCTGATCCGAAGTCGCTACGACAACAACTGACTTGGCCAATCCTTCTTTTCCTAAATCACGTTCAATAAAATCAAGGACTTCTCGCCCACGTTCCCCGATTAAACCAATTACGTTAATATCAGCTTCTGTATTGCGTGCCATCATTCCGAGAAGCGTACTTTTACCTACACCGCTTCCGGCAAAAATACCAACGCGTTGTCCTTTTCCAATCGTCAGAAGACCATCAATGGTTCGAACCCCTACACTTAAGGGGGCATTTATTCGTGGCCGCTTGAGTGGATTCGGCGGAAGACGATTTGCGTTTACTTCCACTAATCCTAGTGGAAGATTACTTTCGTCCATTGGCTTTCCAAGCCCGTCTAACACTTTTCCAAGCAGTCCAGTCCCCACCTTCACCATTAATGGCTTACCCGTAGACACAACTTCACATCCAGGTCCTATACTATGTATTTCACCAAGTGGCATAAGAAGAACATTATTATTTCGAAAACCTACCACTTCTGCTTGAATGGGCTTACCTTGTCTATTTGGATAAATAAGACATATATCCCCCATATTCACGTCAGGTCCCTGTGATTCGATGGTTAACCCTATAACCTGTGTTACTTTACCATTCATTTTGACGGCATTCATATTATGTAGCGTGTCTAAATAGGGTTCAATATCCCAATTACTCATCTCGTTCCACCTGCTTACAAGAAAGAAGAGCCTTTTTTATTTCCTCCAATTGAACATCAATTCTTGCATCAATGCTGCCATATGGAGTAAGGATACGGCACCCGCCATCTGAAATACTATAATCAGGGAATACCTTCACTTCCACTTGTCCATCCATTACAGCTAATAGTTGTTGCCTTTGTTTTTGTACAAAATCGAAGTCTTTTGGCGCAACACCAATGGAAATGGAAGAAGCATCGTGAATTGTAAGTAACGTTTGCTTTATCATGTGAATGAGTGCCTCTTCGTTTTGACTAAGCTCTTGCTGCAAAATTTTCTTCGCTATTTCAATTGTAAGAGAAAGAACAAATGGCTCTGCTTCCTTTATGAGCTTTTCCTTTTCTTCGTATGCCTGTTGTAAAACGGAAGAAGCTTGTACGATCTTATCCTCAAACTGCTTTTGTCCTTCTTCCATGCCAGTTGTATAGCCCTTTTGATAGGTTTCCTGTTCCATGTCTTTTAGATAAATATGAAACTGTTCTTCCTCTTTGTTACGCCACTCTTGCAGCTTTGCCTCTGCTTGATTGCGTCTTTTTTCTATTTCAACTTCTATATCTGCTAGCATCATTTCTCTCTCGTGAAGAAAAGGATCCGTAGCCTTTTCTTCAATTGGTTCAATTGGAGAAAGAGAGGGATTAGCCATCGTTACTATTTTTCGTTCCTCTTTTTTTATCACCTTAGCCGCTTTTACAAGTTTAGATGACAAGATTTTCTCCCCCATTTCGAGAGATAATAATGATTCCATCTTCTTCTAATTTTCGAACCATTGTGACAATCCGTTTCTGTGCTTCTTCTACATCCTTCATAAGAACAGATTCGTTTGCAGCGATTTCTTCTTCCAATAGATCCTGCCGACGTTTGGAAATATTGCGGTAAATCGCATTTTTCATCGTTTGCGTTGTAGAACGCAATGCCAGTTGTAAATCCTCGTTCCCCACATCGACCAAAATACGCTGTATCGAACGATTGTCTAGATATGCAATATCATCAAATACAAACATTCTTTGTTTAATTTCGTCCGCCAACTGTGGATCCGTAGTTTCAAGTGTATCGAGTATATTTTTTTCTGTACTTCTGTCTACACCGTTTAAAATGTTTACAATCGATTCAATTCCATTTTTCGACACTTGTTTATGTGTGCTTGTCGCAGATAATCTCTCTTTTAGAACTTGCTCTACTTGTTGGATCATGTCCGGTGAAGCTGTATCCATAATGGCAATCCGTTTTGCTATATCAATCTGTTTTTCTGGTGAAAAAGCAGACAATATGGTCGATGCCTTTTCCGCATCAAGATAGGATAGAACAAGAGCAATTGTTTGTGCGCTTTCATGTTGCAATAAGTTTAATATTTGTACAGATTCAGCGCGGTCTACAAATTGAAATGGCTTATCTCCTGATTGAGTCTTCAAACGACGCAAAAAGACGGATGCCTTTTCCGAGCCAAGAGATTGCTGCAATAATTCTTTGGCAGCTTGCAAGCCACCGTAAGATGCTACATTGTTAGCAATAGCCAATTCATGAAATTCCCTCATGACCTGCAGTTTTATATCCGAGGAAACCATTCGTAAATTGGTAATTTCCTTCGTTATACTTTCAATTTCATCTTCATGTAAATGCTTCATAATTTCAGCAGAAGCACTTGGACTGACTGAAAGAAGTAAGATAGCTATTTTTTGCAAATTCGTATATTTCACCATCTTAACACCCCCTTTCCTGTTATTCCTTTATAAGCCATGTACGTAGTAAGCCTGCAATTTCCTTCGGCTGCTGTTGAACCATATCTTCAACCTGCTTCTTAATAAGAGCATTCTCATCGATTACCGCTTCCTCTTTCATCGGTAATTCTGGTACGATCTCATTAATTGCTACTCTTTTTGCACTTCTAGAGCGTAGCATTAAGAATACCACTGTAACGAGTAACAATACTGCCAAGCCAGACACAGCATAAACCCACCATGGTAAAGCCGCAGAAGCCGTTGCAGCAGTCTTAGGTTTTCCTGTAAATTCTTTTGGGAATACCACAATACGCGTTGCGATATCTTGGTTAGATAAATTTTTATCTGCTAATGCTGATTTCACAACATTCGAAAGAACATTTTGAATATCTGATTTCGTTTGATCAGTAAGAGATGCTGGGTCCTTAGGATCTGGTGGTTCCACCGCTATATTGATTGTTAAATCATCTATTTTATATGGGCTTTGTACAATATCCCGTGAAATTCGATTCACTTCATAGTTAAAGCGATTTTCGATATCTTCTGATTTATTATTTTGCGTATTTCCTGCTGCTACATATTGCGTTGTATCCATTTGTCCATTTGCATTCGTACCATTCGGTTGTGAATTTCCGGTATACGTTTTTGAAATTTTCTCAGCGCTAATAGCAATTCCTTCATTTGTATCCTTATTCACAGGTTCTACAAGATTTTGTTTTTCCGTTACTTTATCAAAGTTTAATTTAACAAAGGGCTGTATAATCACTTTGTCTTGTCCCATCAACATTCCTAGCATTTGCTGCAAGCGTTGTTGCATATCTTTTTCTACCGTTTGCTGAATATTACGCTGTTGTTGAAATTGATCCATGTTGACAGATCCATCATCCGTACTAGAAGCATTCG
>NZ_JBXKMX010000202.1:0-19830 GCF_056992975.1 Ectobacillus sp.
GGTATTTCCTTCTTTCGTTTGAAGCTTACCTAGCTCTTTTAAGGATTGAACAGAGATACTTACGCTAGTTGCTGCTAACAAAAGACCTAGAAATAAGGATTGAAGTGTTGTCATTCCAAATGTTATACCAGCAATGTATCCTAATATCATCGGTGCAATTACACCAAATACTCCAACAATTGTCGACGCTTTAGCTGTTTTCTTAAATTCGTCTAAGTCTGTTTCGATCCCGGCTATGAACATCAGAAGAATAACCCCAATCTGTGATAACTGTTGCAAAATATCACTGTTTGAAATAAGTCCCAACACTGATGGACCTAATAGTATGCCAACGAGAAGTTTTCCAAGTACGGACGGCTGCCCAAGTCTCACACTTAAGTGTCCTGCAATTTTAGAAAATAATAATATGATCGCTAGTTGTAGAAGTAGCATGCTTTTCCTCCTTCTTTTTGTTAAAACCTCATAGTCTACTTTTTTTCTTCTAAAAAAGACAAAGAGGAGCCTAAATGACAGGCTCCTCCGACTTACATAACTATTTTTTCTTTCATTATATATGATTTCCAATTTAAAGTATATTATTTCTAAATCATACTACATAAAGACCGCATGTATTCTATACGTTACAAATTCATTATATTTCCTGAAATCCATTTCATTTATTTTTTGTATATTGTATATTTTCTTTAACAACATATAGAGGAGGAATAGACAATGAGGGTGAAAGGTAATTATGTTCCAAAACGAGAAGTACTTTATTTAAAAGAAGATGCTACGTTGAAAGAAGCTTTAGAACATTTAAATAAAACCGGCTATCGTTGTGTTCCCGTCCTAAATACAACTGAAACTAAGTATCTTGGGAATTTGTATAAAGTTGATATTTTAGAACATGCACAATCACTAGATACATCGATTATGGAACTATTAGATGACAAGGATGTTTTTGTATACGAAGATTCCTCTTTTTTTAATGTATTCTTTACGATTAAACGTTTGCCATACATTGCGGTTCTAGATGAAAATCAATCCTTTTTAGGAATCTTGACACATTCGAAGATTTTTGAACTGCTAGAAGATGCGTGGGGCATTCATTCTGGATCGTATACAATTACTGTTGGGATACAGGATTATAATGGTGCCATTGGAAAATTAGCAAAAGTACTTAAAAAGTATTCTGGTATTCAAAGCCTACTTACGTTAGATAATAAAGCTCTCTATGTTCGCCGTCTGATTTTTACGTTAGGAAAAGATTTTACTTCCTCTCAGTTACCTTCCTTACGAGAAGAATTGGAAGAAAACGGTTTTCGGATTATTGATGTACAGAAGTTATAATATTTTAATTAAATATATAGGTAGTCCTTTTTCTTCCTGATGAATTTTCTTCTCATTTCATTGCATAACCGATATAATTTAGAAGAGCATGAAACTCTTTGAATGTAGAAAGGAATAGTTCGAAACGAAATGAAGAAATTTTTACTACCACTACTCATAATCTTTACTATCGTAATATCGTCTATTGTAATCTTTCGTAATTATGTATTAGCTGACAAAGCGAAAGGAAATGCTTCGTCTACACAAAATAGTCAAGGAAGTGCTAGTACAACGAACAGTAAACCTACTTTTCCTGGCTATGATGAAACCTTGCAAAAAGAAGGAGATTCAAACATTGTTACGAATCCATCTTCTCTATTGGTGCTTGTCGATAAACAACGCAAGCTTCCATCCAATTATGTTCCTGAAGATCTCGTAAAGCCGGACGTTCTGTTCAATGCAGGTGAGAAAACTGCTCATCCAACCTTACGTAAAGAAGCGGCTGATGCTTTAGAAAATTTGTTTAAGCAAGCAAAGAAAGACGATATTACATTGTATTTAGTCTCGGGCTATCGGTCATATCAATCACAAGAACAACTGTTTAATTCTTACGTAAAGAAACAAGGAAAGCAAAGTGCCGAGCAGTATAGCGCTCTTCCAGGAACAAGTGAACATCAAACAGGACTGGCTGCTGATGTTACATCTAAATCCTTATTAATGGAATTAAACGAAACGTTTGGTGATACTCCAGAAGGTAAATGGTTAAAAGATCATGCTCATGAATTCGGTTTTATTATTAGTTATCCGGAAGATAAAACCTCTATTACCGGATATGCTTATGAACCATGGCACATTCGATACGTAGGAAATCCACAGGCAACCTATATCTATAATCACCAACTTACATTAGAAGAAGCTGTAAAAAATAAATGATGTAGAAAAGACCGTCAAACTGATAATGTTAGACGGTCTTTTCTATTGAATTTTATTCATTTGTTTTCACCAGTTCTCAAGAAAAAAAAAGGAACAAATTCTTATATCTGTTCACTTTTCTAACGAACGTATTCTTTTTGTAGAAGATCTGCTTTCCATTCTTCTGACCATGGAAAGCCCCTCCCAGTGGCCTTATTTACTTGAACCATTGTACTACGACCAACTGCTGTAATATCACCTGGCTCATTTTTAATCATAAAATGAAGTTCTACAGAGGATGTTCCTACCTTATGTACCTTAATGTACACCTTTAGATCCTCATCATAAAACACTTGATGCACGTAGTCACATTGCATGCTGGCTACAACAATAATCTTCTCCGCATCCTTTTTCATCCACTCTTCAGTAAACCCAAACTGCTTGAAAAGTTCTAGACATGCATCTTCAAAATATGTGAACGTTTTTTTATTGTTCAAATGTCCGAACATATCCGTATCAGAAAATCGTACTTTACGCGGAATGAAAAAAGAAAATTCTTTTTCCCATGCTGTCAAATCATCAATGTACGAAATATCCTTCACTTGTTAACTCTCCTTAGAAAAATCGCCCCTTCCCTTTATAAGGGAAGAGGCAACACAACATATTAGTAGTTATTATCGCTACCGAAAAAGTCTTTGAATGATTGAATAGATGTTTCACGATTAAGTGCTGCAATAGAAGTCGTAAGAGGAATTCCCTTAGGACAAGATTGAACACAGTTTTGTGAATTACCGCAGTTTGCAAGACCGCCGTCACCCATAAGTGCATGCAAGCGATCTGCCTTATGCATTGCACCAGTTGGATGTGAATTAAATAAGCGTACTTGTGAAAGCGGAGCTGGTCCGATAAAGCTAGCGTTGCTATTTACATTCGGACATGCTTCTAAACAAACACCACAAGTCATACATTTAGAAAGTTCATAAGCCCATTGACGTTTTTTCTCAGGCATTCTTGGTCCTGGTCCTAAATCATATGTTCCGTCAATTGGAATCCAAGCCTTTACTCTCTTAAGTGCATTAAACATTCTGCTACGATCGATTTGTAGGTCGCGAATAACAGGGAATGTTTTCATTGGTGCTAAACGAACAGGTTGTTCTAATTTATCGATTAGTGCTGTACAAGATTGACGAGGCTTTCCATTAATAACCATGGAGCAAGCACCACATACTTCTTCTAAGCAGTTCATATCCCAAGCTACAGGTACTACTGTATTCCCCTTTACATCAACTGGGTTACGACGAATTTCCATTAACGCTGAAATAACATTCATATTTGGGCGATAAGGAACTTCAAATTCTTGTTCGTATGGTGCAGAGTCTGGGGAATCTTGTCTCGTAATAATAAAACGAACTGTTTTATCAGACATGTTGCTTATCTCCCTTCGAATCTATTTCATCTGGCTTTTTAGCCTTTTCGTGTAGTGTTGTGTAATCACGTTTACGTGGTGCAATAAGAGATGTATCTACATCTTTATAGCTTAATTTTGGTGCACGACTTGTAGCATCGAAATTAGCCATTGTATGTTTTAAGAAGTTATCATCATCGCGTTCTGGGAATTCTGGCTTGTAATGCGCGCCGCGACTTTCATTACGGTTATATGCTCCAAGTGTAATAACACGAGCTAAATCAAGCATATTTTCTAACTGACGAGTAAAGGAAGCACCTTGGTTACTCCATTTTGTCGTATCTGTAATATTAATTTTCTTATAACGTTCCATAAGTTCTTGAATTTTATTGTCAGTTTCTAATAAAGTTTTGTTGTAACGAACAACCGTTACGTTATTAGTCATCCATTCTCCAAGCTCTTTATGAAGTACATATGCATTTTCATTACCATCAAGAGATAGAATATTATTATAGCGTTCTGTTTCAGCTAAAACATGTTGTTCAAATACTTTAGAAGAAACGGAATCAGTGGAGTGCTCAAGACCTTGAATATAATTAACTGCATTTGGTCCAGCAATCATACCACCGTAAATAGCAGATAACAATGAATTTGCACCTAAGCGGTTTCCACCGTGCATAGAGAAATCACACTCACCAGCTGCAAACACACCAGGGATACTTGTATGTTGTTCATAATCAACCCATAGTCCGCCCATTGAATAGTGAACCGCAGGGAAAATTTTCATTGGTACTTTACGAGGGTCATCACCAGTAAATTTTTCATAAATTTCGATGATTCCACCAAGCTTAATATCAAGTTCCTTTGGATCTTTATGAGAAAGGTCAAGATAAACCATGTTTTCCCCGTTAATTCCTAGCTTCAAGTCAATACAAGCATGGAAAATTTCACGCGTTGCAATATCACGAGGAACAAGGTTACCATATGCAGGGTATTTTTCTTCTAAGAAATACCAAGGCTTACCATCTTTATATGTCCAAATACGACCGCCTTCACCACGTGCTGATTCACTCATTAGACGAAGCTTGTCATCTCCAGGAATAGCAGTTGGGTGAATTTGAATAAATTCGCCGTTCGCATAAGTTGCACCTTGCTTGTACACAGCTGCAGCTGCAGTACCCGTGTTAATCATAGAGTTAGTAGATTTTCCGAAAATAATTCCTGGTCCACCACTTGCCATAATAACCGCATCAGCAGGGAAGCTTTTAATTTCCATAGAAGTTAAGTTTTGTGCAACGATCCCTTTACATACGCCTGCATCATCAAGAACAAGACGAAGGAATTCCCATCCTTCATACTTTGTTACAAGTCCTGCTACTTCTTGACGACGTACTTGTTCGTCAAGTGCGTATAGTAATTGTTGTCCAGTCGTTGCTCCAGCAAATGCTGTTCTGTGGAATTGCGTTCCACCAAAACGACGGAAGTCAAGTAATCCTTCTGGAGTACGGTTAAACATTACTCCCATACGATCCATTAAGTGAATAATTCCAGGAGCAGCATCAGCCATACCCTTTACAGGCGGTTGATCCGCTAAGAAGTCCCCACCATATACAGTATCATCGAAGTGATCCCAAGGTGAATCCCCTTCACCCTTCGTATTAACAGCACCGTTAATACCACCTTGTGCACAAACTGAGTGAGAACGTTTTACTGGAACTAATGAAATTAAGTCAACTTTCATTCCAGCTTCTGTAGCCTTAATTGTTGCCATTAGGCCTGCTAAGCCACCGCCAACTATTACTAGTTTTCCTTCCATCTCTTCCACTCCTTACATATTTGCTAGCTGTGGATCTACAAACGCAAACAATGAACTTACTCCAACAATAGAAAGAGCAATAAATATAGCCATTGTTATATACGTAGAAATACGTTGTGAGCGAGGTGAAACTGTAATTCCCCAACTAACACAGAATGACCATAAGCCGTTAGAAAGGTGAAAAATTGCAGATACTACACCCACTACATAAAACGCAAACATAGCTGGGTTTTCTAAAATGTGTTTCATCATATCAAAGTTAACTGTTTGACCTAATGCTGCTTGAATTCTCGTTTCCCAAATGTGCCAAGCAAGGAAGATTAGTGTAAATACTCCTGAAACACGTTGAAGTATGTACATCCAGTTACGGAAAAATCCAAACCGATTGACATTGCTAGTACCAGTAAAGGCAATATATAACCCATATACTGCATGATATAACAATGGTAAAAAGATAACAAAGATTTCTAGGAAAGTTCGGAATGGCAAGTTTTCCATAAATAATGCAGCTTGGTTAAATGCTGAAGCCCCTCCAGTTGCAAAGTGGTTTACTACCATATGTTGTGTCAAGAAGAGCCCTACTGGAATTACTCCCAGCAAAGAATGCCATTTACGATATCCATATTCACGGCCTTTCATTTCCCCATTACCCCCTCGAAGTTTAGCTAAGATCATAAATTAAGACATAATAATAGTGTTTTTCTCCTTTTATTGTAAAGAAAAACGGTATAAGTATTCAAAATATTTGAGCATAATTTATGACAAGTTCATTTTACTCCTATTCTTTAGATAGCGTCAAGAAAACGGATTCATAATTTTCACAAAAAGTTTAAAAAACATATATATTTCGTATTAAATATGTATAATATTAGCAAGTTTTTTATGAAAGTGCGAATAAATAGAAGTGTCTCTTTTTAGGAAATGTTATATAATATTCTCTGAAAAGAAAGAGGGGAAATACTGTGAGTAAACTTGTGACTCAAGATGAATTAAATAATATACCAATCCATCCTCTTGCAGTTCAATTACTTCGAGATGATTTAATACCAGATTTACTTGGTCAAGAAGCCGACCGCATTTTATACTGGGCTGGAAAAAGCTTAGTCCATCGTTACCCACTAGAAACCATAGAAGATATTATTGCTTTTTTTGATAAGGTTTGTTGGGGTACACTAACGGTAACGGAACAAAAGAAAAATGAAATGCACTTTCAATTAATGAGTCCTTTTATTTCAGAACGATATCAGAAGAAACAAAGCACTACCTATCAATTAGAAGCAGGATTTCTTGCAGGGCAGATTCAAAAACAACGAGGTGTTACCGCGGAAACATATGAGGATCAGAAAAAACGAACAGAAAAAGTTCAATTTATTGTTCAGTGGGATCCAAAAGATATAGTGGACGCTGAAATGTGAAACCTTGAGATTCCCTCGGTAGAGGAGACTTTCTACCGAGAGAATTATACACGTCTATGCTCCATCTCCATTATTATGAAAATGCTCATAAATTACGGAAGCAATATTCTTCGGCATACCTGCCATACAAATGTCATCTATCGATGCCTCTTTTAATTTTTTTAATGAGCCGAAATACTTAAGCAAGGATTTCTTTCGTTTCTCACCAATTCCAGAAATTTGGTCTAATTCTGATGAAATAGCTGATTTTCCATGAAGCTGACGATGAAACGTAATGGCAAATCGATGCACTTCATCTTGTATACGCTGAAGTAAATAAAATTCCTGACTGTTTCTTCCTAACTCCACTGGAATCGGCGGATTCCCAATTACAAGCTGCGAAGTGCGGTGTTTATCATCCTTTATTAACCCTGCAATAGGAATATGCAAATTTAGTTCATTAGCTAACACATCTTCTGCTGCTGCTAGTTGCCCTTTTCCCCCGTCAATAACAATTAAGTCCGGTAACGGTAGCTGTTCTTTTAACGCACGTGAATATCTTCTTCGGACCACTTCCCGCATGGATTCATAATCATCTGGACCTTGTACGGTTTTTATTTTATATTTTCGATACTCTTTTTTCGCTGGCTTTCCATCTATAAATACAACCATAGCAGAAACTGGATTGCTTCCTTGAATATTCGAATTATCGAAGGCTTCTATTCGAAGCGGTGTAGGAATGTTTGCCTGTAGTCCTAGATTTTCAACAGCCTTAATGGTGCGTTCCTCATCACGCTCAATTAACTGAAATTTTTCCTCTAGTGCGATGCACGCATTTTTAGCAGCTAATTCTACTAATTCTTTCTTTTTCCCCTTTTTCGGCTGCACTGCTTCTACTTCTAGAAACTTTGTTACAATGTCATGGTCGATACTATTTGGCAAGACTATTTCTTTTGGTTTGACATTTTGATCTTGCGCATAAAATTGACCGATAAACGTTAGAAACTCTTCTTCCGGTTCATCGTAAATGGGAAACATTGAAACATCACGTTCGATAAGCTTTCCACGGCGTACGAAAAATACTTGTACGCACATCCATCCTTTATCTACAGCATAGCCAAATACGTCGCGGTCGACCAGATCTGCCATGAGCATTTTCTGCTTCTCCATCAAGGAATCGATGTATGCAATTTGATCACGTAATTCTTTTGCTCGCTCAAATTCAAGCTTTTCGGAAGCTTCATACATTTTCTTCTCCAAATCTTGACGTATTTCACTTTGTCCGCCACTTAAAAATCGAATGATTTCATCCACATTCTGTTTATTCTCTTCTTCTGTAACATCCTTCACGCAAGGAGCTAGGCACTGTCCCATATGATAATACAAGCATACCTTATCCGGAATATGAGCGCATTTTCGAAGCGGATACATCCGGTCAAGCAACTTCTTTGTTTCATATGCCGCCTGCGAATTCGGATAGGGGCCGAAATATTTTCCTTTATCCTTTTTTACATTTCTTGTTATAAGAAGACGAGGATGAGCTTCATTTGTAATTTTAATAAACGGATAGCTCTTATCATCCTTGAGCATAATATTATACTTTGGATCATATTTTTTGATTAAATTCATTTCGAGTATAAGTGCCTCTAAATTAGAGGATGTGACAATATATTCAAAATCGACGATTTCATTTACCAGTCGATATGTTTTACCATCATGGGTGCCTGTAAAATACGATCGTACTCGGTTTTTCAGGACCTTTGCTTTCCCTACATAAATGATCGTTCCTTGCTTATCTTTCATTAAATAGCAGCCAGGCTGATCAGGTAAAATTGCAAGCTTTTCGCGTAAATGCTCTTTCATCCACAGCAACTCCCTCTAGCAAACCTAATATTCTAATTTATACAAATACCATCTATACAAAACGTATGTTCCTTCATTGTATAGCAAGTTGTAGAAAAATGAAATGAAAACGCGAAAATCATGTGGGGTTATAGATTGAGGGCAGATGAAGGACTTCAGAAAAAATCCGGCGTGTGTACGCCGGATTTTTATCTTATATATGTTTAGAAACAAGAGCTAGTAAAGATTCCTTTGGTTGGTAACCTAGTGTTTTCTCTACAACTTCGCCATCTTTCATTACAAATAGAGACGGAATGCTCATAACTTGAAATTTTACTGCTGTTTCTTGGTTTTCATCAACATCTACTTTAACGATCTTTACTTTATCGCCTAGTTCTTCTGCCATTTCTTCTAACACAGGTGCAATCATTTTACAAGGTCCGCACCAAGGAGCCCAGAAATCTACCATTACAAGACCTTCTGCAGTTTCAGCTGCAAACGTTTGGTCAGTTGCTTTTACAATTGCCATTGTAAGTCCCCCTTACTAATTATAAGTCTATTCAGAAGTATACCATTTACTATTCATCATAGCGAATAATATGTATCAATCCATAGTATAACCAGTTATCATCCATTGCTATGCTTTTTTCCTTACAGAATGAAGAAAAACGAGAACTAATCCTCGTTTTTCTCACAAGAATATATAGGGTGCACCGCTACTCCGCGTTATGAATGAACCTTTAGCTTTTTAAACTCTTCTGTTAAAAGGGGAACAACTTCGAATAAATCTCCAACGATTCCGTAATCAGCTACTTTAAAAATATTTGCTTCTGGATCTTTATTAATAGCTACAATGATTTTGCTATTTGACATACCTGCTAAATGCTGTATCGCTCCAGAAATACCACATGCAATGTATAAATCTGGTGTTACAATTTTCCCGGTTTGACCAATTTGCAAAGAATAATCACAATACTCAGCATCACATGCTCCGCGAGAAGCTCCGACTGCTGCCCCCAGAACATCTGCTAGCTCTTGTAATGGTTCAAAGCCTTCTGTACTTTTAACGCCGCGTCCTCCTGAAACGATGATCTTTGCTTCGGACAAATCCACACCTTCCGTCGCCTTACGAACAACGTCTTTAATCACTGTACGAATATTTTCGATAACAACCGCAACAGATTTTACTTCTCCAGTCCGCGTAGCGTCTTTTACAAGGGGAGAAATATTATTCGGACGAACAGTTGCAAGTAATAGGCCATCCGTTATAATTTTCTTTTCAAATGCCTTTCCCGAATAAATAGGACGCGTAAACACAACGTTTCCTCCTGCAATTTCTACACCAGTTACATCAGAAACGAGCCCAGCTGCTAGTCTAGCTGCTATTTTAGGAGACAAATCCTTGCCTATAGCCGTATGGCCCAATACAATACCATCTGGCTTTTCCTCTTTTACGACCGCTAATATAGCTTGTGCATAGCCATCGGACGAATACGCTTTCAATTCACTATCTTCCACAGTTATCACACGTGTTGCTCCGTAGGCAATCAACTCATCAGCAAAGGAAGCAACATTTTCACCGATAAGTAATCCAATGATTTCTCCACCCTCTGCTATTATGCTTGCTGCTGAAATTGCTTCAAACGAAACATTTCGCAAAGCCCCTTCGCGTACCTCTGCTATTGCTAGTATTGTACGAGCCATCAATACCCCTCCTATTTTTTCTTTCATTTTCTAATATAGTAATGCGATAAAATTAAACAATCTTTGCTTCTGTGTGAAGTAATGCTACGAGTTCCTTTGCTTGATCCGAAAGATCCCCTTGCAATATTTTTCCTGCATCCTTTTTAGGGGGTAGGTAGATTTCAATAGTTTTTGTCTTAGCTTGTACATCATCTTCATCCAAATCTAAATCATCCAATTCTATTTCTGTTAACGGCTTTTTCTTCGCCTTCATAATTCCTGGTAAAGACGGATAGCGTGGTTCATTTAAACCTTGCTGAGCGGTTGCTAAAAGGGGAAGCGCTACCTCGACAATTTCTGTATCTCCTTCCACATCGCGCTCAATCGTTGCTGTTTGATCATTAATCGTCAATTTTGTTATGGTGGTTATGTACGGAATACCAAGCGCCTCCGCAACGCGCGGACCAACCTGTCCATTTCCCCCATCAATTGCAACATTTCCACCCAGAATTAAATCAGGTGACTTGTCTTTTAAATACTGAGCAAGAACAGTTGCTGTCGTAAATGCATCAATTTCTTCCAAGTCATCAACTACATTTAGCAAAACCGCTTTGTCGCACCCCATAGCCAAAGCTGTTCGTAGTTCTTTTTCAGCATCCTCGCCATCTACTGTTATGACCGTAACCTCTCCGCCTTTTGCATCACGAACTTGAATCCCTTCTTCAATTGCATACTCATCATATGGATTAATAATAAAAGAAGCTTCTTCTTCATAAATAGAACCATTTTTAATCACTACTTTTTCTTCTGTATCAAATGTGCGTTTCATAAGTACATAAATGTTCATTTTCTTCCCCCTCCACATCTTATTTTCAAATTTTTCAGTTTTCTATAATGAATTTATTACTTATTTCGTATTAAAGGCTGGCTTACGTTTCTCTAGAAATGCAGAAACTCCTTCTCTTCCATCCTCAGATGTGAATACTTCACCAAATAGCTGCGCTTCCCGTATCACACCGTCATAATATGCTGCTGTTTTCGTTGTCTGTACTAGCTCGAGAACGGCACTAACGGAAGACGGACTTTTCGCTGCAGCCTTCTTTGCTAACAGAAGCGCTTCCTCTACTAGATGTTCTTCTGAGTAGCATTGATTAGCTAATCCATACTGCACGGCCTGTTTACCAGTGATGGGTTCACCCGAAACCATTATTTCTAGCGCCTTTGCTTTCCCAACATAACGAACCAATCGTTGCGTCCCTGCGAAACCTGGAATAATACCTAAATTAAGTTCAGGAAGTCCAAGTTTTGCCTGCTCACTTACGATTCGTATATGGCAAGACATCGCAAACTCAAGTCCTCCGCCTAACGCAGCCCCATGAATGGCAGCAATGATTAGCTTTGGATAATTCTCCACTTTTTCAAATACAAGCTGTCCATTGCGTGATAATTCCGTAGCTTCCTCCGCATTTTCTATCTTTGTAAATTCTCGAATGTCAGCTCCTGCAGAGAAGAACTTTCCTTCCCCATGAAACACAAGAACCTGTACATTTTCATCGTGTTCTAAGTTATCTAAAACTTCATTCAGTTCTTTGATAAGCTGAGACGACATAGCATTCACAGGCGGATGATTAATGGTAACGACCGCAATTCTTTCTTGCTTGGCTACTGATAAGAAATTCACTTTTGTTCCTCCCTTTTCCCCTTCGAATTTAATGACTATCCTCTGTACGCACATGCTCCTACTAACAGTTGATGGACTGTTTTTGAAAGGGCTATAAGATCATATTTATGTTCTTTCATTACCCAATTTGTAGCCACTTCATCAATTGTTCCGAAAATCATTTGTCTTGTTACACGAATATCTAAATCGCTTCGAAATTCTTGTTGACGAATACCGAGCCGTACAATCTCATCGATGCATTGTAAATACCCCTTTAATACATCATTGATTTTTGCACGTAATGCTTTGTTCGTTTGCCGAAGTTCGAGCTGTGTAACAATCGCTAAATGATAATTTTCAGAGAGCAATTTGAAATGTGTTTCCACCAACATATATAACTTCTCTACTGCGCTTCCAATTCCTTCCGTTTCCACTTGAATTTTTTCAATAAAATTTCCCATTTTTTCTTGAAAAAGAGATATTAAGATATCTTCCTTGTTTTTAAAATATAAATAGATCGTACCGTCTGCTACGCCTGCCTGCTTGGCAATCTTCGAAACCTGTGATTGATGATATCCATTTTCTGCAATAACAACTACTGCTGCATCAATGATTTGATTATATTTTGGTTTATGATTATTCATTATGTAAGTCCCTCCAAGAAGAAAAGTGAATGACTATTCATTCATGATTTTATAGTACAGATTATTTAAAAACCTGTCAATATACCGATTAAAAAAAGGGCTTTTATGAGCCCGTATCATGTTCATCCTCTATTTTTTTTCGTTCTTCATCTATGAGCACCCTTCGTAATATTTTACCGACCATCGTTTTCGGTAATTCATCTCGAAATTCATACAACCTTGGTACTTTATATGCCGCTAGGTAGCTCCTTGCATATTGATTAATCTCTTCAGATGTACAGGTGACTCCGTCCTTTAAAACGATAAATGCTTTTACAGTTTCACCCCGGTACGGATCCGGAACACCAATAACAGCTACCTCTCTTATTTTATCATATTCATATAATACTTCTTCTATTTCACGAGGATATATATTAAAGCCACTTGCTACAATCATATCCTTCTTTCGATCGATAATGTAAAAAAATCCATTCTCATCCATGTAGCCAACATCACCTGTTAATAACCAACCATCTTGAAAAATCGCAGCTGTTTCTTCAGGTTTGTTCCAATATCCCTTCATGACTTGTGGACCTTTCACAACAATTTCGCCAACCTCCATTGGGGGTAGTGAATCACCTGTTTCCAGTGACAGAATCCTCGCCTCAGTATCCGGCCACGGTACGCCGATGCTACCTGTGACTCGCTTTCCCCATAAAAAATTACTATGCGTCACAGGGGAGGATTCTGTTAGCCCGTATCCTTCTACTAATTTTCCCCCTGTTATCCTCTCAAACTTCTCTTGTACTTCTGCCGGTAAAGGTGCTGATCCACTAAGACATGCTTTTATAGAAGAAAGATCATATTGCTGCAAATTAGGATGATGCAGCAGAGCAATATACATCGTTGGCGCTCCTGGAAATAAAGTTACACGGTGCTTTTTGATCATACTTAATATCATTTCCACATCAAACTTAGGTATCAAAATCATTTTATACGCCTGCATAATAGATAGATTCATTACCGTCATCATACCGTATACATGAAAAAAAGGAAGGGCGCCCAGAATAACTTCCTCACCAGGTTTACAATTATAGAGCCAGTGAATTGCCATCCTTGTATTGCTAACTAAGTTTCGATGGGTTAGCATAACTCCTTTCGGAAATCCAGTCGTTCCACCTGTATATTGAAGTAATGCTATATCTTCCGTTGCACATGGTACTTCTTGGAGTGGAAGTGGATAATCCATCATTTCCTTCCAAACGATAACCTGTTCCTTTTCCTTCAGATTTGCTTTAGTGGGACGTTTATTTCGGTTTGAGTATGCATATAGGATTTGTTTCGGGAAGGGTAGAAAATCTGCAATACTAGTTACGATGCAATGATGTAAAGATGTGGAGGACATGATGTTTTCTACCTTATTATATAATAGGTCTAGACATAAAATGACGCTTGCAGCGCTATCATAAAGCTGATATTGTAGCTCGCGCTCTGTGTAAAGTGGGTTTGTTTGAACAACGATGCCGCCTGCGAGTAACGTACCGTAGTATCCGATTACTGCTTGAGGACAATTTGGTAACATAATAGCTACCCGGTCCCCTTTTTTAATACCTATATTTTGTAAATAAGCAGCAAAGACCAACGCCTGCTCATATACTTGTTGAAAGGTCAGTTCCTTTCCTAAAAAATAAAGCGCTTTCTTTTCTGGGTACTCTAGTGCAGTCTGTTTTAAGTACTCCTGTAATGATTTATTTCCATAAACAATAGAATGAGGAATTTCCTGCGGATAACTTGTAAGCCACCGTTTTTCCATACAGCCTCCTCCTTATTTTTCTAATTATTCTAACTATTACTAGTATATATGATGGACATAGCATCGGACAAAGATGTTTTTTTCGACATTAACCAACAAGTTTGCACCACATTAAGGTTCATTCGATTATACTAATCCTATATAGATTGTATTTCCCATAGGAGGAGCGAAGTAATGATAAAAGGTCTGTGGAACTTATTTATGAAGAGAAAATGGCTTTCTATCGGAATTATATTGGTTATATTAGTAGGCGCAACTTCACTATTTGTCTATAATGCCAAGAGTAAGGAAGCGGCTTTGCAGGTAGCGCAACAAGAACAAACTGCAAAGCAAAAGCTGTTAGATGAACAAAAAGCACAAGAGCAAAAGAGATTGGAGGAAGAGAAAAAATTGGAAGAACAAAAAAAAGCTGAGGAACAAAGGAAGGCAGATGATTTAAAAGCTGCCGAGGAGAACAAACAAAAGGAACAACAATCATCAAATGCAACTAATATTGTAAATGCACCTTCCACAACTGTTGCAGATTCTTTCAAAACCGTAGAACAAAATAAACAAATTATATTGGTGACGACAAAAGGTTATGGAACAAGTGAAGCATACATACGTACCTTTGAACGAGATGCAAATGGGCATTTTAATACCATTCTCGGCATGGATGGGTATATTGGAAAAAATGGATTTGCCTCTGTAATGAGTGAGGGTGGATCTGCTTCTCCGCGCGGAAAATATACCATTACCACGGCATTTGGAATTCCAAGTAACCCTGGAACAAAGCTTCCGTACCGACAAATTACTGATGATGATGTATGGGTCGATGACTCCAATTCTTCTTTATATAACACATGGCAAAAAAAATCACAAAACAACGGTCGATGGTCGTCTGCTGAAAATATGAATATTCCGCAGTACAAATACGGATTCGTCATCAACTACAACACAGATCGTATACCTGGAAAAGGAAGTGCCATATTCTTTCACATTAGTGATACCTACACACTCGGATGCACAGCAACAACCGAAAGCAATGTACTCCGCATATTACGATGGATCGACCCAAGTAAAAACCCAATCATTATACAAGCACCAGAATCAGAACTAGGGAATTATTAAATAAAAAAGCGGACCCGGCTTGCTCAGCTCCGGAGGTTGGAAGTTCCTCCCCCATAAAGGCGCTTTTTGCCTTTACTGGGGGAGGGTTTTCTTATTAGAAGAAAATTTCTTCATATATTTACCTACAACTCCATCCCTTCCTTTTCAATGATTGCTCGTAATCGTTTCATCGCTTGTGTATGAAGTTGTGAAATACGAGATTTATGAAGTCCCATAACATGCCCCGTTTCGGTCACATTTAAGTTTTCATAATAGATTAGGGAAAGGACGAGCTTTTCTTTATACGGCAGGTTATCGATTAGCTCAGCCAATCGTTGCTTCCGTTCCTTCTCTAGCACCCATTCCTCTTGCTTCGGATAATACATATCTACCACTGTTTGAAGCTTAGAATGTGATTCATCCTCTTCCTTTAATGGCTCATCTAATGATTCATATTTCATAACGGACAACTGCATTCTCGTTTTTTCGTATTCTGCAAGAGTGATTCCTAAATATTCGCTCATTTCCTCTGATTTTGGATGACGCATATAAGATTGTTCCAATGTTTCGAATGCTTCTCGAAAACGCTTTTCCTTCTGTCGCATAGAACGAGATGCTGTATCTGATTTTCTCAAGCCATCTAGTATTTCTCCGCGAATTCGATGTGCAGCGTAGCTTTCAAACGTATTGTCATGTGTTGCATCAAATTTTTGAATAGCATCCCATAGCCCGATCATTCCTAGTGAGTGGAGTTCATTTTCATCTGCCTGTGTTGATAATCTCTTTTTCATTTGCGAAACAATCATACGAACTAACGGAGTATAACGTGTAATTAAGTCTTCCTCAGTTCCTTGCATCAAATTCCCCACTCCCCTACCTTCGAATATCTTTTAACTGCTCATAGCTCAAACACCAAGCCATCAGCTATTTAAATAGCATGGAAAACTTCTTTAAAAATCCTTTTACCCCTTGATTCTCCTCATTTGTAGGAGTACCCGCCACATAACGTTTGACGAGGCGCTGTAAATCACCCGATGCATGACAATGTGGATAAGCAGCCAAAAATGGAACTTGTTTTTGTACTGCCTTTCGCACAGCAGGATCATCTGCAATCGCACCAAATATATGTAATTCATGATGTAAGAACTGCTCAAATACCAATTTAAATTTACTAGCTACATCAATACCTTCAGCCCGGGTAGCAATTCGGTTAATTATAAGCTGAAAGGATAAGTTTTGATTACTTGCATGCAATATTTTCGCAACAGAGTATGCATCTGCAATCGATGTCGGCTCAGGTGTAGTTAGCAGAAAGATTTCATCTGCAGCCAAATGACATTGCAGCGACTCCTCTGTTAGACCAGCGCCTGTATCAATGATGATATAGTCTGCATAATCGTGAAGTTTTTCTAGTTCTTGAAAGAAATAGGTCCGTTCCTCTTCATTGAAAGATGTAAGGGATTCAAAACCTGTTCCACCCGCTACATATTCAACTCCTTCTATACCCGTCTCAAGAGCATCCCAAATCGTTCGTTGATCCTTAACCATATCAATTAAATTGTATTTCGGTATAACTCCCATTAAAATATGTAAATTGGCCATACCTATATCAAAGTCAATGACGACCACTTTTTTACCACATTCTTTTAAAGCAATCGCAAAGTTTAAGGCAAAGTTCGACTTTCCAACGCCGCCCTTTCCACTAGCAATAGTCAGCACACGGGAAAGGTGAGACGACTGCTTGCTTTTGTCATATAATTCTCTCAAACGATGTGCTTGGTCTTGCATCCTCATCTACTCCTAGTATTTTTTTCGCTATATATGTAGCATCTGGAACGATAATATCTTGTGGTACACCTTGCCCCGTTCCAATATAAGACAACGGATACGGATAATGATAGACCATATTTAATATCGCACCGTAACAGCTCGTTTCGTCCCATTTTGTAACGATTAGCTTATCAATCGGAACTCCACTCATTTTATCCACAATTATTTTCATATCTTTCCATCTCGTTGTCATGGAGAGAACTAAATAATTTTCTTGTGGGTATTCCTGTTCGAGATAATGATTTATATCGTCTACATTAGCAGCATCCAAATAATTACGACCAGCACTGTCCATAAATACAATTTGACAATTTTCTAATTTCTTAAGAGATGGTTTCAATTCGTCGCTACTAGATACAACTTGTAACGGTACATTTAATATATTGGCGTACGTTCGTAATTGATCAACTGCAGCAATCCGGTACGTGTCGGTTGTAAGTAAGCCGACTCGTTGCCTTTGCTGTAACATATGGATGGCGGACAATTTGGCAATCGTCGTTGTTTTCCCAACTCCAGTTGGTCCCAGTAGCGTGATGACGTAAGAATCGGTGCGTGTTTCATTTGTAATTCCTTCTACTAGAAGTTGTTCCACAATAGCTAGTAAGGTTTCTTTGATTTCTTTTTCCTGTATATAATCTAAGTTTTTATGAATCATATCTACTTTTTTCATAATATATTGGATGACTTCACGGTCCACTTCTTGCTCTTGTAGTCTCTCTATCCATTTACCTAGTTTTGCATGTGATTTTTCTTCCGTCATTGCATGTATAAGTTGTTTCATTTCTGCTAGTTCTTTCATTACTGAGTCATTCGCATTGGTAGCAGGAAAACTTGGCTCATATTCCGTTTTTACCTCTGTTACTTTTCCTAATCCTGATGCCGCTACGACTTCCACTTGTTTTCTACCAAATAGACCAAACAGTCCTTTTGATCGTATTGCTGTTGTCTTGAGAATAATTGCCTCATTTCCTAAGTCGCGTAGAATCATCGGATATGCTTCTTCTATATGGTGCACCAAATAGGTTTTAATTTTCATAGATTCACCACTCCAACGCTTTGTACTTCCACATCAGGCTCAAGCTCGTTATAAGATAAGATTGGAATATTTGCTAACGCATGTTCGGTAATTTGACGAATATACATTCGAATACCAGATGAAGAAACAATAATAGGCTGTATCCCCATTTGAATCGTTTGCTGTACGGTTTCCCCTACTGATTGTACAATTCGATTGGTCGTCTCAGGATCAAGGGAGAGAATATCCCCATGCTCTGTATGAACAATGGCCTCTGCCATTTTCTTTTCTACTTCTGCCCCTACCCGAACAGCATGTATCACACCATTTTGTGAATATTGATGTGTCAATTGACGAGCAAGTGCCTGTCTCACATATTCTGCAAGAATATCATGATTTTTCGTATAGACGGCGTAATCTGCAATGGCTTCAAAAATAACAGATAGTGTACGAATCGACACTCGTTCCTTTAATAGCTTTTGCAATATTTTTTGAATATCGCCTATCGAAAGCACTTGTGGTATCACTTCTTCCACTACAGATGGATTGCTTTCTCGTAAATGATCAATCAGTTGTTTTGTTTCTTCTCTTCCTAAGATTTCGTGTGCATACTTTTTAATTGTTTCGGAAAGATGCGTACTAATTACAGAAGATACATCTACAACTGTAAACCCATACAATTCTGCTTGTTCCTTCATATTCTCATCAATCCACAAGGCTGGAAGTCCGAAAGTCGGTTCAACAGTTTCAATACCTTCGATGCCATAATCCTCTCCGCCTTGATTAAGCATCAGATAGTGATCCAACAGAATTTCTCCGCCTGCTACTTTATTGCCTTTTAATTTAATGATGTATTCATTTGGCTTTAGCTGAATATTATCCCGTATTCGAATGACAGGAACGACTAGTCCAAGTTCAAGCGCAAATTGTCTGCGAATCGCTACAATACGATCCAACAAGTCACCGCCTTGGTTTGTATCGGCTAGCGGAATCAATCCAATCCCAAACTCAAACTCGATTGGATCTTCCTGCAGGAGTGAAAAAACACTTTCTGGCTTTCGAACATCATCTAATTCTTGTTCCGATTGTAAGTCCTCTTCTTTCTCTTCTAATTTCGAGGCATTTCTTTGCATGGCATAACCAGCATAGGCAAGCAAGCCTGCTATGCCCCATGTAACGACAATCCCAATGGGGGTAAGAAGACCAAGCAAAGCAATGACACCTGCTACGACATATAGTAAATTAGGATAGGAAAACAACTGTCCTGCTATATCTTCTCCTAGATTACCATCTGATGAAGCTCTCGTTACAACAATACCCGTTGCCGTAGATATCAATAGAGCTGGAATTTGGCTTACCAGACCATCCCCAACAGAAAGGAGAGTAAACGTAGTAAGCGAAGAATTAAAATCCATACCGTGCATCGTCATCCCAATGATA
>NZ_JBXKMX010000203.1:0-23861 GCF_056992975.1 Ectobacillus sp.
ATGTTTGCAATCTATTTAACATATGTTGCGTTAGGACTTTCCCTTTCCCTTCCTGCAGGTGCTATGACGGTTGAGATGACGAAGCAAGGATTGAAAAATGGTTTTTTTCATGGATGGTTCGTCGGTATAGGTGGGATGACGATTGATTTATGCATGATTTTACTCATCTATTTTGGGTTTTCATCCATTTTAATGTTTCCGGTCGTAAAGCTGATGATGTGGTGTATTGGCTTCTTCTTTCTTCTATACATAGGGTATGATAGCATACGAAATGCAGATCATGATTTGTCTTATGGTAACAAAAAGACAAATCGCTCTCTATTTAAATCTTATATAAGCGGGTTTATGATTGCCGTTTCTCCGGCAAATCTTGTGTTTTGGTTAGGAATTTTCGGAACGGTACTTGCCGCTTCTCTTACTCATGTGAATAGCCTTACCTTTTTCTTAGTGGCTTCTGGTATTTTAACGGGAATTCTGATTCACGATATTGGGTTATTGTCAATCGTGCAAGTTACAAGAAACTTTATTAATACAACGTTTATAAAATGGAGCTCCATTATTGCGGGATTGATTCTTTGGGGATTTTCTATTTATTTTGGTTATGAGTTTATTCGGGAGCTTGGGAAGTTGATGTAGTTTATCAGATTTAGTAAAAAATAGCCCTGCACAAATTGTGTGAAGGGCTATTTTTGTATACTCTTCTGTATATATTTGATTTATTTACCAAAAATTCATATTTTATTAATATTTTTTGGAAAAGGGAAGCGTATACTGATTCTTGTGTTTACACAGTAGAGGTGGGATAAACGTGAAACATCGCAGGATTATAGTAGGTAGCTTGGCAATTACGATAGGAGTTTGCTTGCTTTTATCTATTCCCTATTTTTTTCTGCAATCGCAGTTCAATAAAACGAAATTATTGCAGGAATATAATCAACAGGCTTCTTTGCAATCAAAAAATGATAAGCAGGGGGAAGGTACTGCTAAAGGAGCCAATCAAGTTGAAGCAACTGGGAAATTGCTTATTCCAAGTATAGCCTTGGAAACACCAATTGTTGAAGGTACGGAGCAGGATCTTTTAATCAAAGGAGCAGGTCATCTGTCTACGAGTGTTATGCCGGGGATAAATGGGACCAGTGTAATAGCGGCGCATAATGTTACTTTCTTTCATAATTTAGGTCAAGTGAAATTAAATGATAGAATTCAAGTTCAAGAGAAGTCTGGAACACATACGTTTGTAGTGTATGCAACAAAAATTGTAAAGGCAGGTGACCCAATCTATAATACTGAAACGCCTAGTCTGGTATTAGAAACCTGTTATCCCTTTAATGCCATGAATTTAACACCATATCGTTATCTTGTATTTGGTAGTTTATCAAGTTAAATATTTATTTAGGAAAAATTAACATTTAAGAAACGTGATTTACATAAAAAATTTATATATTTATAATGTTTCAAATTTTCATATTCCAATAAAAGGTGGAGAAATGAATTGAAGAAGCTTATGTGGGTTGCTTCAGGATTACTTGCTTTAAGTTCTGTTTTAGCTACACCGACTGCTTTTGCTCAGAAGGATACGAGCAGTACTACAACGCCAATTAAACACGTAGTTGTCATCTTTAGCGAAAATATTTCGTTTGATCACTATTTTGGTACGTATCCAAATGCAGCAAATCTACCGGGGGAAACACAATTTACAGCTAAGCCGAACACGCCAAATGTAAATGGGCTACAAAAAAACGTATTAAATGGGAACCTTGATTTATTAACGCAGAATCCAAATGCAGCACAACCGAAACGGCTTGCACCTTCTCAGGCTATGACAGCTGACATGAATCATGAATACAAGGCTGAGCAAGAGGCAGTTAATGGCGGGAAAATGGATAAGTTTGTTGAATCTACTTCCGGTGGAAGTGATAAAACATTAGTAATGAATTATTATGATGGGAATACAGTTACAGGATTATGGAACTATGCACAAAATTTTGCCATGAGCGATAATTCTTTCGGTACAGTTTATGGTCCATCTACGCCAGGTGCTTTAAACCTTATTTCTGGGCAGACCCATGGTGCAACAGGATATAAAGCTGGACAAGTTGTAGGAGACATTGCAGGAAATGTAGCAAATGGTACCGTAATAGGAGATCCAGATCCTTACTTTGATAAAGCATCAAATCCGAAACGCGCACAAACTGCGATGAGCGGTAAAAACGTAGGTAATCTTTTAAATGATAAAGGTGTAACATGGGGCTGGTTCCAAGGTGGATTCCGTGATACATCAGCTACACATACAAATATTGGTGGCGGCTCATCTACTGATTACAATCCACACCATCAGCCATTTCAATATTATGAATCTACGTCTAACAAGGATCACTTGGCTCCTTCTTCCGTTCAAGCAATTGGTCATCAAGGAGATCAAGCCAATCACCAATATGATTTAACAGATTTCTGGGATGCTGTAAATGTACACAATATGCCTGCGGTTAGCTACTTAAAGGCTGCAAACTATCAAGATGGACATGCAGGTTATTCTGATCCACTCGATGAACAAACTTTCATAACGAATACAATTAATCATTTAGAAAATACACCTGAATGGAAAGACACTGCAGTTATTATTTCTTATGATGATTCCGATGGCTGGTATGATCATGTGTATCATGCTCCTGTTAATGGATCAAATGATCCTAACAATGATGCCTTATTTGGAAATGGAAATGCTGGAACACCATCTCTAGGAAATTACCTTGATCGCGCTGGATACGGTCCTCGTCTTCCATTGCTAGTTGTGTCACCTTATGCAAAGCAAAACTATGTAGATCATACGCTAACTGATCAAACTTCGATTTTGAAATTTATTGAAGACAACTGGAACTTAGGAAGAATTGGAGATAATTCCTTTGATTCGATTGCTGGCTCCATAAATAATATGTTTGATTTTTCAAAACCATCTGCATCAAAATTGTATTTAAATACAAAAACAGGACAACCGCTTTCTTCTAGTAGTTCTAGCTTATTTCAAAATCTAACATCATTTTTAGCATCGAAGGATGGAGGGGTATTTGGACCCATCAATGATGGTACAAGTACAGCTACCGTAACAATTCCTGCAAATGCATTTACAAATGATACACAAGTGAATATTACACATGCATCTGCAAGTTCATTAGGAAACCTAATTCCAAATGATAAAACATTTGCTGTTGCTTTTGGCGTGAATTTTCCAAGTGATGTAACGCCTGCTAATCCTATTAAATTAACTATTACAGATCCTTCTATTCATGCGAATAGTGAAATGTACAAGATACAAGGTGGAAATCTGGTTAAAGTAGATGCAACTGTACAAGAAGGACAAGCTGAGCTTTCCTTTACTACAGATCCGGATTTTGTAGTATTAAATCCAAAGGCAGCATCAACGGATTCAGCACAGTCAACTCAGTCAACACCAACTGTTCCGAAATCTACAGGACAAGTAGTTGAAGGAGGAACTTCTCCAGTAACAGGAATTTCCTTTGTTACTACTTTACTAGGAGCACTAGCTTCTTTAGTAATAGGTTCTTCTCTCGTTCGCTCTTCTTTACGGAGATCAAAATAAGTATAAAGTAAGAAAGAGGTGTTGCACGCCTTGGTGCAATACCTCTTTCTTTTTCTTGCTTTATATAAGCATATGATTATATAATTAAAATAAAGAAGAAAGATTGTGAATACGTAGATAAAGGAGTGGAAATATGGGAGAAACCTCTTTAGATATGGAACGAACTGCACAAGCGCTAAAGCTACTAGGAGATAAAACACGTTTAACAATTGTGAGTATCTTAAAACAGCGAGAATGCTGTGTTTGTGAACTGCTTGAAGTGTTTGATATGAGTCAGCCATCTATAAGTCAGCATCTTCGAAAATTAAAGGACGCTGGCCTAGTGAAAGAAGAACGTAGAGGGCAATGGGTCTATTATTCCTTATATTCACAAAGTGATTTGCATCAAATCATTATGGATGTTCTAAAATATGTTCCGGATCAGGATGATAAGATTAAACAAATCGAAAAGAGTAATCCAACGCTTCGTTGTGGTTGCTAGAACGATTGTATCGAACACGTTTCTATTTAATAAGGAGATGTATTACTATGAAAAAAATAGAAATCTTTGATCCAGCTATGTGTTGTTCTACAGGAGTGTGTGGACCAGTTGTTGATTCAGAATTAGTTCGTATTTCCATTGCAGTAAACAATATAAAGAAAAATGGGATTGATATTACCCGTTATAATTTAGCGAATGAGCCGGATAGGTTTGTTGCAAATACAATGATTACGTCATTGCTGCATGAAAAGGGACCTGACATACTTCCGGTCATCTTAGTAGACGGAAAGGTAATGAAGGAACAAGGATATCCGTCTAATGAGGAATTAGCGCGGGTTACGGGAATAAAGGAAGAGGAATTGAGTCAAAAACCGAGAGTTCGGTTAAATCTCAATATGAATAAATAAGGGAAGAAGTGACTAGCATGTCTGATCTGTTTGATCCCCAATCCATTCCGTTAACTCCTTTTTTATTTTTTACAGGTAAGGGGGGAGTTGGAAAAACGTCCATAGCGTGTGCAACAGCCATTTCCCTCGCTGATAAGGGGAAACGTGTACTTCTTGTGAGCACAGATCCTGCATCAAATTTACAAGATGTATTTGACATAGAGCTGCAAAATAGACCGACTTCGATCCCTTCTGTTCCTAATTTATTCGCAGCTAATTTGGATCCAGAGGCGGCAGCGCATGCATACAAGGAAAAAGTGGTGGGTCCGTACCGGGGAAAGCTTCCGGAATCCGTTCTTACTTCGATGGAGGAGCAGCTATCGGGAGCGTGTACGGTAGAAATCGCCGCATTTGATGAGTTTTCGGGTTTATTAACGGATCAAGAATTGCTTTCTACATTTGACCATATTCTGTTTGACACAGCACCGACCGGACATACACTGCGGTTGTTACAGCTTCCGACGGCATGGAGTGGATTTTTAGATGAGAGCACACACGGTGCCTCTTGCCTAGGTCCATTGGCTGGTCTAAATGAAAAGAAAATCCTATATAGTCAAAGCGTTGAAGTTTTATCCAATCCTGAAAAGACAACACTATTACTTGTAACTCGTCCGGAAGGATCCCCACTTCAAGAAGCGCAGCGAGCATCTAAGGAATTGCGAGAGCTTCATATTCGTAATCAATATCTTCTAATTAATGGGGTACTCGGTCAAGCAGTTGAAGAGGATGAAACGTCTCTTGCTTTGTACGCGCGGCAAAGACGAGCGTTAGCAGAAATGCCTAGTGAGCTACAAGCGTTGAAAACCTTCACTATTCCGTTGGTTCCTTTTTCTATCTCGGGTATAGAAAATATACGGAATTTATTCATATATGACCATCAAAATGCAATTCTTACTGCGGAAACAAAGTCTATTTCAATCCCATCTCTGCAGGCAGTAGTTGAAGATATTGCACATGCAAACCAACAGGTAATCTTCACGATGGGAAAAGGCGGAGTTGGAAAAACTACCGTAGCGGCAGCAATTGCAATTGGACTTACGGAAAAAGGAAAACGGGTGCATTTAACGACAACTGATCCGGCTGCCCACTTAGAGTATGTGATGCACGGCGAGAGTAGCAATATTCGTATAAGCCGGATCAATCCAAAGAAGGAAGTAGAAAACTATAAGCAAGAGGTAATCGAGCAGGCAGGAGCAGGGCTTGATGAGGAAGGGCTTGCTTATTTAGAAGAAGATTTACGTTCACCATGTACAGAGGAAATCGCAGTATTTCGCGCCTTTGCAGATATTGTAGAGCAAGCAAAGGATGAAGTCGTGGTAATTGATACAGCACCGACTGGACATACGCTTCTGTTACTAGATGCAGCTCAGTCTTATCAGAAAGAGATTGAACAATCTACTGGGGAAGTGCCAGTATCTGTACAGCATTTGTTGCCAAGCCTACGTAATCCAAATGAAACAGCTGTTGTCATTGTTACATTGGCAGAAGCCACTCCCGTACATGAGGCAACTCGCTTAAAGAAGGATTTAAAACGTGCGGGTATCCTTACGAAATGGTGGGTCATTAATCAAAGTCTTTCTGCTACGAAAACCAAACATCCCGTATTGCAAGGGCGTGCTGCTTCCGAAAGAAAATGGATAGAAGAAGTACAGAAGCAATCGAATGGGAATTGTGCTATGATTCCTTGGCAGCCAGAAGATATAATTGGATTCGCAGCATTACAAAAATTAACCTTATAAAAAAAGAAAAGAGTGTGTACAAAATGATTATTACCGATCAAGCAAAAACATTTATTATGAATTCTATGGAAGAAGCAAAGGCAGATACACTACGTTTTACATTTACTGGCCCCGGCTGCTGTGGTCCAAACTTTGGATTGGCACTAGAACCAACACAAGAAGGGGACATTACGGAAGTTGTGAATGGGATTTCTGTTGCAATTGATGCAAAAGTAGCAGAAGCAGTCACAAATATTACTTTAGATTTTGGCGAAGATGAGCAAGGCGTTGGATTGTTTATTAGCGGGGGAAATAGCTGCTGCTAATTGTATAAATAGATTTGATAAACGTTCTGCTTATAATCGGTAAGTCATGACGAAATTGTAAGCAGGATGTGAAATCATTAAGAAAATGTAAAAAGGTACATTTCTCTTGTTATATATAAGTACTTGACTATATAATTATTTTGAAATGTAGAAGAAAACGTATATTCATATTAAAACGTGATGAAAAGGTAGTGAAAAGATGAATCAAACAAAGAAAAAACGTCTAAGCTTTTTAGACCGGTATCTAACGCTTTGGATTTTTCTAGCTATGGGTGCAGGGATTCTGTTAGGGTTTGCCTCCCCGGAAGTTGTAAGTAGCTTAAATCAATTACAAGTAGGAACCACTTCGATTCCATTAGCAATTGGTTTAATATTGATGCTCTATCCGCCTCTTGCAAAGGTACGTTATGAGGAAATGGGGCGTGTGTTTAAGGATGTGAAGGTTCTTCTTCTTTCCCTCCTTCAAAACTGGATCATTGGTCCAACTCTTATGTTTTTACTCGCTATTATCTTTTTACCGGATAAACCGGAATACATGGTTGGCCTCATTATGATTGGATTAGCACGCTGCATTGCAATGGTCATTGTTTGGAATGATTTAGCAAAAGGGGATGCAGAATACGCAGCCGGTCTTGTGGCATTCAATTCGGTCTTTCAAATGTTGTTTTTCTCCGTGTATGCGTACCTCTTCGTAACTATAATTCCAAGCTGGCTAGGCATGCAAGGTGCTATCGTTTCCATCACCATGGCTGAAGTTGCGAAATCGGTATTTATTTACTTGGGTATCCCATTTTTTGCAGGGATGATAACCCGTTTTACCTTTGTTAAAATAAAGGGAAGACAGTGGTATGAGAAAGTATTTATCCCGAAAATTAGTCCAATTACGCTGATTGCTTTATTATTTACCATTATTGTTATGTTCTCTTTAAAGGGAGAATCCATTGTAAGTGTTCCGTTAGATGTGGTTCGCATTGCGATTCCTTTATTGGTTTACTTTGTAGTGATGTTCTTTGTCTCCTTCTTCTTAGGAAAGAAAATAGGAGCAAATTATCCGGTTACCACTACATTAGCCTTCACAGCGGGCAGCAACAATTTTGAACTAGCCATCGCTGTAACGGTTGGCGTATTTGGTATCCATTCAGGTGCAGCCTTTGCAGCTGTGATTGGACCTCTTGTAGAAGTTCCCGTGATGATTGCATTAGTAAACGTAGCCTTATGGTTTAAACGTAAATATTTTGCAGAGCATGCAGCATAAGAAAAGGTGGAATGTATGATGGAAAATAAAAAAACAATTTATTTTTTGTGCACAGGTAACTCTTGTCGTAGCCAAATGGCAGAAGGATGGGCGAAAAAATATCTAAGTGATAAATGGAATGTACATTCCGCTGGGATTGAAGCACACGGTGTAAATCCGAATGCAATTAAAGCGATGCAAGAAGTGGATATTGATATCTCTAATCAAACTTCAGACAAAATTGAACGTACGCTTTTAAATAACGCAGATTTAGTAGTGACACTTTGTGGTCATGCAAGAGACGTTTGTCCGACAACTCCGCCTCATGTCAAACATGTACACTGGGGATTTGATGATCCAGCAGGGCAGGAATGGACGAAGTTTCAAGAAGTGCGCGATCAAATTGGAGAACGTATTAAGACATTTGCAGAGACAGGCGAATAATAACCTGGAGAGGCTAGGAACAAATCGTTCCTAGCTTATTTGTTTTTTTGCAATCCTAATTTCTTTTCATAATGAAAATTACTTCCTATACTATAGAAAGATATTACCTAAAAAGGAGAGAAAACGATGATACCATTTCTACAACATAATCCAACCCGTCTGTGGTTTGGCAAAGACCAAATTAAGCAACTTGCTAGTGAAATTGGCGACAAAGGCAAGCATATTTTACTTGTTTACGGTGGAGGTAGTATTAAGAGAAACGGTGTGTATGATGCGGTAATCGAACAATTACAAAGCATGGATGCTACTGTGTATGAGCTGTCTGGAGTAGAAGCGAACCCTCGTTTATCTACAGTGAAGAAAGGCATTCAACTATGCCGTGAAAACAAGATTGATATGCTCCTTGCTATAGGCGGAGGTAGTGTAATTGACTGCACGAAAGCAATTTCTGTCGGCGTACCCTATGAAGGCGATGTATGGGATATTATTACGAGAAAGAGTACAGCTGGCAGTGCACTTCCATTCGGTACGGTGTTAACACTCGCTGCGACTGGTTCTGAAATGAACTGCGTTTCCGTTATTACCAACTGGGAGAAAAATGAAAAAAGAGGCTGGGGCACACCACTTGTATTTCCACAGTTTTCTATTTTGGATCCAACGTATACGTTTTCGGTTCCACGTAATCAAACGGTCTATGGCATCGTAGATATTATGTCGCATTCGCTTGAACAATATTTTCACCACATTCCGAATACTCCGATGATCGATCGATTTATTGAGTCGGTTCTTCTTACAGTTATGGAAGCAGGGGCCAAGCTTGTTGATGATTTGCATAACTTTTCACTACGTGAAACGATTATGTATGCAGGCACTACTGCCTTGAATGATACATTATCGAACGGTACAGACGGCGGTGATTGGGGCTCTCATCAAATCGAGCATGCAATTTCTGCCTTGTATGACATTCCACATGGTGGTGGTCTTGCAATCGTCTTTCCAAGCTGGCTAACCTATACGGCATACATTGATCCTTCTCGAATGAAGCAACTAGCAATCCGTGTATTCAACGTTGATCCAGAAGGAAAAAGTGATTATGACATCGCAATCGAAGGCATTGAAGCATTGCGTGCATTCTGGAATTCCATTGGGGCACCTAGCAAACTAGCTGACTATGGTATAGATGACTCACGATTGGATGAACTTGTTGAAAAATCATTTATGAAGGATCAGGTTGGATCCTATAAGATTCTGAATAAGGAAGATGTAACCGAAATTTTAAAAATGTGTTTGTAAGTTATAATCGTTTCACTAGTAAGTCCGACAATGTAGTTTCATTGTCGGACCTTTTTGTAGAGAAGAAAAGATTGAAGTGGATGAGAAAAATAACGGTGGCTTAGCACGATTGACCGGCGGTGTCGTTGTAGGAAGGGGTGCTAGTTTAGTAGTGCACTCTAGAAAAAATGGTAGTAGAGATAGTTTTCTAAATTTTTCTTTACAACAAAAAATTCCAGACGTATAATCAAATCGTTATTTCAATTACATAGTGGCTTAGTCTTGGGTAACCAAGAGCGGAGGAACCAATATTTTGGGGTTAATTCTACGTTTGTAGAAGGGATGAATGTACTCTTTCACCATCCTACCCGTCAGCTAACTTCGTCGGCTAAAGTGAAGGAGGTCGATAGACCGTCTTTTTGGAGCGGCCTTTTATTGTTTTATTCAATAAAATGCTAGTTCTAGAATGTAAGGTCTTTTTTGCGTTTTAGACGGTACAAAATATGAAGATATTATGTTTTTATTCTGAAACTGCTATGAAATATTTTGGGTAAGGTAGAAAATAAAGATGGTAGATACAAATTATGTTATTCAGTAATACACTTGTAAGTTTGAGGAGGTTGACCATGCTTGTACCAGGGATTATTGGCGTCTTATTGATTATTTATTTACTGTATGTGCTTATAAAACCGGAAAAATTTTAATACAGGCTGGATTCGAACAAGGGTAGGAGGAAGACAATGATGACAATGGGTTTGATACAAGTAATCGTCACAATCTTGATTATTTTACTGCTAGTTAAGCCAGTAGGGTTATATGTTGTGAAGGTATTTGACTATGAAAATACAGGATTGGATCGTGTATTTGGTCCGGTAGAGCATTTGATCTATCGCTTGATTGGGGTAAGAGAAAAGGACAAAATGGGCTGGAAGCAATATGTGATGGCAATGCTTCTTTCAAATATAGTCATGTTTCTATTTTTGTTTGTCGTGCTCCTTACGCAGAAGTATTTACCCTTAAATCCAGATCATATAAACAATATGAAAGCTGCTTTAGCCTTTAATACAGCGGCTTCTTTTATTACGAATACGAATTGGCAAGCCTATGCGGGGGAAAATTCACTTTCTTATTTGTCTCAAATGCTTGCCATTACCTTTCCTATGTTTACATCTGCGGCTACCGGGTTTGCAGTTGCGATTGCATTCATTCGGGGATTGATTGCGCACCGTGATAATTTAGGAAATTTTTATGTAGATATCATTCGCACGATTACCCGGATTTTGTTGCCGTTATCCTTTCTTGTTGCTCTCTTTTTCGTATTTCAAGGTGTACCGCAAACCTTGCATGGTGCGGTGGATGCAACAACGATAGAAGGAGTAAAGCAGACGATTACGAGAGGACCTGTGGCATCACTTGAGTCTATTAAACACATTGGAACAAATGGCGGCGGCTATTTTGGAACGAATGCTGCGCATCCCTTTGAAAATCCAACGCCTCTTACAAACCTTATTGACATTCTATGCATGATGCTGTTACCTACGGCGCTAGTGTATGCATTTGGCATCATGATTAAAAATAAAAAGCAGGGCTGGGTGATTTTCGCCGCAATGATGGCGCTGTTTCTAACCTTTCTTGCGATTGTTTTTTTTGCAGAGTATAATGGCACACCTGCCATGCAGGCACTAGGTATACACGGCAACATGGAAGGCAAAGAAGTACGCTTTGGTATTTCAGAATCCGCATTGTTTACTGCTGTTACAACGGCAGCAACAACAGGTTCTGTTAATACGATGCACGATTCACTCACACCTATTGGCGGACTTGTTCCACTAGGGGAAATGATGCTAAATAACGTGTTCGGTGGTAAAGGCGTGGGTCTGCTAAATGGACTCTTGTACGTTATTCTTACCGTCTTTATATGCGGGTTAATGGTCGGCCGTACACCTGAATTCTTAGGAAAGAAAATTGAAGGAAGAGAAATTAAGTTAGCATGTATAGCAATTCTAACGCATCCAGCGCTTATTTTAATTGCTTCCGCTCTTGCCTTTACGAACTCCGGTGCAGTTAGTGCGATTTTAAATCCGGGATTTCATGGGTTAACTGAGGTGATATATGCATTTACATCGGCAGCAGCTAACAATGGGTCGGCCTTTGCTGGTTTATCCGTTAATACGGATTTCTATAATATCACGCTTGGCATCGTTATGATTTTGGGACGCTATATTTCGATTATTGCCATGCTTGCAATTGCAGGATCATTAGCAACAAAGCATGCGGTTGAGGCTACAAGCGGAACCTTTCGTACGGATACACCGTTGTTCACTGCGATTTTATTAGTGATTATCATCGTAGTTGGTGCCTTAACGTTCTTCCCAGTAGTCGCACTCGGTCCAGTTGCAGAGCATTTAGGGATGTTTTAAAAGGAGGAAGTAAGATGGCAACGGAAAACAAATCATCATCCAATGACAGTTTGATGCAATCAGTTGTTAATTCTTTTATAAAATTGAATCCAATTGTTATGATAAAAAACCCGGTAATGTTTGTGGTAGAGGTGGGGACGTTTATTACTTTCTTGCTTGCGATTGATCCGAACTTATTTGGGATGAGTTCAGCTGGCAGAGGATATAATGTGTCTGTTTTCATTATTCTTCTCTTTACATTACTGTTTGCAAACTTTGCAGAAGCACAGGCAGAAGGGCGCGGAAAGGCACAAGCAGAGACGCTTCGGAAAACAAAATCAGAAACAATGGCAACGTTACGAAAAAAGGATGGTACTTATACGAGTGTAGGTTCCACTACGCTTCGAAAGGGTGATATCGTCCGGGTAGAGGCCGGTGAAGTGATTCCTTCAGATGGTGAAATAATAGAAGGTCTTGCTTCCATTGATGAATCAGCCATTACGGGAGAATCTGCTCCGGTTATTAAGGAAGCAGGAGGGGATTTTTCATCCGTTACCGGCGGAACGCGCGTTATTTCAGATGGCATTGTTGTAAAAATAGTAACAGATCCTGGAGAATCCTTTCTTGATCGAATGATTTCGCTTGTAGAAGGAGCGGCACGTCAGAAAACGCCAAATGAAATTGCATTAACAACATTGTTGGCTGTGCTTACGCTTATCTTCTTAATTGTAATTATGACATTAGTTCCAATTGCTGGCTATTTACAAGTATCACTGGATGTCGCAACGCTAATCGCACTGTTAGTTTGTCTCATTCCAACTACTATTGGCGGACTTCTATCTGCAATTGGAATTGCTGGTATGAACCGCGTTACGCAGTTTAATGTATTAGCGATGTCCGGTAAAGCGGTGGAAGCAGCTGGTGATATTGATACGATGATTTTGGATAAAACGGGTACGATTACATTTGGAAATCGCTTGGCAGATGAATTTATTCCGGTTTCGAGCATTTCAAAGGCGGACATCACGCTTGCGGCACTTCAGGCATCTGTAAAGGATGATACACCGGAGGGACGCTCAGTTGTTACATTGGCTGAAAAATTAGGTGTAACGTGCAATGAAGCCGATTATGAGAATGCGGGGATCGTTGAATTTACTGCAGAGACGCGGATGTCCGGTCTTAATTTACCGAATGGCTTACAAATTCGAAAGGGTGCCGTTGATTCCATCAAGAAGTATGTGGTAGCACAAGGTGGAATGGTTCCAGAAGATTTAGATGAGAAAGCGAGTGAAGTTTCGAAAGCAGGAGGAACACCGCTTGCAGTAGCGACCGGAAATAAAATATACGGCGTTATTTATTTGAAGGATATCGTGAAGCCTGGCTTAAAGGAACGTTTTGAAGAGCTTCGGGCAATGGGAATAAAGACGGTAATGTGTACCGGTGATAATCCATTAACAGCAGCAACAATTGCAAAGGAAGCTGGTGTAGACGAATTTATTGCTGAAGCGAAGCCGGAGGATAAAATTGCAGCAATTAAAAAGGAACAAGAGCAAGGTAAGCTCGTAGCTATGACCGGCGACGGTACAAACGATGCACCTGCACTTGCGCAAGCAGATGTGGGCTTAGCTATGAATTCGGGTACGATGGCAGCGAAGGAAGCAGCAAATATGATTGATTTAGATTCAGATCCAACGAAACTTCTATCTGTAATAGCAATTGGGAAGCAATTGTTGATTACACGCGGATCATTAACTACTTTCTCGATTGCCAATGACATTGCGAAATATTTCGCTATTATACCAGCGCTCTTCATTCTTGCAGTGCCACAGTTGCAATTTTTAAATATTATGGGGCTCGGTTCACCGAAATCGGCGATTCTATCTGCATTAATCTTTAATGCGATTATCATTCCTCTCCTCATTCCGATTGCAATGAAGGGAGTTAAGTACCGGGCTATGGATGCAAACAAGCTTTTATCTCGTAATTTGTTAATATTTGGTTTAGGTGGTGTAGTTGTACCATTCATTGGGATAAAGATGATTGACTTTATTGTAACTGCATTACATGTAATAGGATGAGTAAGGGGGGAAATGTCATGAAACCTATAATAACAGCACTTAGAGCAGCCATTGTGCTCTTAATCATAAGCGGATTGTTATATCCCGTACTAACAACCGGCGTTGCGCAAGTATTATTTCCGAAGCAGGCCGAAGGAAGTCTAGTTGTACAAGATGGTAAGATACAAGGGTCTATACTATTAGCACAAGAATTTAAGGGAGACGAATGGTTTCATCCAAGAGCTTCTGCCGCCAACTATGATCCGAAAGCTTCTGCTGCTACCAATGCAGCAATTGCCTCAGCGGAGTATAAGAAGACAATTACCGAATCTGTTAATCAGTTAAAAAAAGAAAATTCAAACATTGGTGCTTCCGTTCCCGCAGATATGGTGACAACGTCTGGATCTGGTTTTGATCCGGATGTATCACCAGAGGGAGCGAAGGCACAAGTACCTCGCGTTTCACAGGCTACAGGTATTACACAGGAACAATTACTTTCATTAATAGATTTGCATACGGATGGACGGCAGCTTGGTTTGTTCGGTGAGCCGCGTGTAAACATATTAGAACTCAATTTAGCACTGCAGCAAATGAAAAAATAATACGAATGGACCGTTATATAAATAGGTATAGCGGTCCATTCGTATATTCATAGAAAAAGAGAAGGATGGATTAGAAATGAGGGAAGAGCAATTTCGTAGAAAAGCACCGGAAGAAATTTTAAAATCGATTCAAAAAATATCAAAGGGCCGGTTGAAGATTATACTGGGTGCTATAAGTGGCTCTGGTAAAACATATCATATGCTACAAGAAGGAAATAGTTTGAAAAAACGGGGTGTAGATGTTGTCATTGGTATTGTAAGTGCCCATAATCGTCCAAAAACGACTGAACAAATTGGAAGTTTACAAACGATTCCTTCTATCCCATGGGAACAAAATGGAGAGATGCAATACGATCTCGATATAGATGCTATTGTAGAGCGAAATCCGGAAGTCGTTCTAGTAGATAATCTCGCTCACCTGAATCGCATAGGAGCATCTCACAGTACGAGATTGGAAGATATTCGTTTTTTACTCAGCAAAAAAATAAGTGTCATTACAACGGTTAATATATATGAGCTAGAAGGTATTGGGGACGAGGCAGGTAAGTTAACAGGGCGTAAAGTAACAGTAGAGTGTCTTATACCAGAAAATACCCTTGCCAGCGCGGATGAAGTAAAGCTGCTAGATGTTACACCTGAAGTTATAATGAATCGCCTGCAAGAGGGCAGTATAGATCAGACACATGGAAAACACGTAGAGTATCATCTCTACGAGCGAAGCAACCTCGCTGTTTTGCGGGAATTGGCACTACGTTTTTTTGCCAACGAGGTAAATGATACACTTGACGAATATCGCACGTCTCACGGAATGATTGGATCGTCAGGTGCCTCAGAAAAAATAGTAGTTATGGCACAGTATCATTGGAATGGTAGCATTCTCGTTCGCCGTGGACATCAAATTGCTAAACGATTAGGTGGAGAGTTACTGGTTGTTTCGTTTCAACAACCTAACCAAAAATTATCGAATGAAGCACTGACTTTTAAGCGTTCTATCATAAAGCTTGTTGAAAAAATAGGAGGTACCTTTGAAGAAGTTATCCTATCTAACGGTTCATTAGCCCAACAAATTGTAACCTTCGCAACGAGACATAGCGTAACTCGCATAGTAATGGGGCAATCCAAACGAACACGGTGGGAAGAAATGATAAACGGATCTATCATTAATAAAATATTGCAAAAAAAGAAAAATATAGATATTTTTATCGTGGCTGATCGAGCAGAACGTGATGGGGAAAGAGTGCTACCAACAAAGCTCATTAGTAAGGATAATGAGCCGTATCGTCGTCTTACGCAAAAAGAATTGGAGAGTGAAATTAATCGAATCAAACAAGGAAAGCTGAAAGTGTATGTTGGCGCTGCACCTGGTGTAGGAAAAACGTATACGATGCTTCGTGAGGCCAATGAGCTAAGAAAAAAAGGAATTGATGTGGTAATAGGATTGCTGGAACCACATGGGCGGAAAGAAACCATTGAACAGGTAGGAGAACTAGAAAGTATACCTCGAAAACGGGTTTCCTATAAAGGAACTTATTTAAAGGAAATGGATACTGAGAGGATTCTAAAGCGAAATCCTGAGGTTGTATTAGTAGATGAACTCGCGCATACGAATATTCCAGGAAGCGAGAGAAGGAAGCGCTACGAAGATGTTGACATCATATTGGCAGCAGGAATCTCTGTTATTGCAACGATGAATATTCAGCATGTAGAAAGCTTAAATGATAGTGTCGAACAAATTACAGGAATACGAGTTCGTGAAACTGTTCCTGATAGCATACTTCAAAAAGCAGATGAAATTGAATTGATTGATGTTTCTCCGAAGGCATTACGTGAACGAATGAGGGAAGGAAATATTTATTCTCAAGACAAAATTGAACAAGCATTATCAAACTTCTTTAAAACTGGAAATTTGATTGCTCTGCGGGAGTTGGCACTTCGAGAAATTGCAGACGATGTAGATGAACGGCTAGAGGCATGGGAGAGGAAACAGGCGCTTCGCGGTCCTTGGCGTCAACAAGAAGTCATTTTCGTTTGTGTCGATCTCAGGGAGCGGAGTGAGAGATTGATTCGACGAGGATTTCGCATTGCGTATCGTTTAAAGGCGACTTGGTATGTAGCATTTGTAAAACAGCATCCTTTGACTGAGCATGATCAACAAGTGCTAGACAAGATAATTCAGTTAACAAGTCGTCTTGGAGGAATATTTGAAATGTATGAGTCCACTGATCGGCGTCATATTTTCATTGAATTGGCTGAGCATATGAATGAAAAGCATGCAACGCAGGTAATCATCGGACAATCTGAACGAACACGATGGGAAGAAATTACGAAAGGCTCCATTGTGCAGCGTTTACTTCGAGAGGTTCGTCATATGGATGTGTTAGTCGTTTCTGATCATCATTCCCAAACGTAAGGAAGCTGACCCTACTAGGAGTCAGCTTCCTTGTTATTAAATGCTATTCGTCCTCTGAATCGAGATCTTCTTCACCGATAAACAATTGATTTGTATCTTCATCATAATCAAATAAGTCTGCATACCGTCCCCAGTCGATAAGGGCATCTAGTTGTTTTTCTGATTCTTCGGCATTAAAATGCTGATTTAAAATTTCAATAAAAAATTCCCAGTTCATTGTTTTGTTTGCTTTTGAATTCAATACGTTTACAATCGTTGTCATCATTGGAATCCGTTCCAAAATCTGTTGCTTAAACAAATCCTTTCGATCTTGAACGGAAATTTCAGCAAACTGATGACCAATTTTTGTTAAGGATATGTCACCGTTCATTGTATTGGTAAATCCTAATAAATCTGAAGAATCAACGAGCGGAAGGAAGTCTTCCAAATCTAGCATGAGCTCTTCCCCAGCTAGTTTGTATAAGTCGATTGTATCTTCATCTAAATCTTGAAGAAGCTCAAGGAATCCTGCAAGCGCACCGCCTGGCACTGTAGAAGGTATTTGTGGCCACTTATTCGTATTTTTCTTTTCAATTACATTCTTTTCTCTTCGGGTAAGAAGGGAATACAAGTGGTCGACAATGCTTGTAAAAGTAGGATGCTCCTTATCGCGAGGACGATCGAGCATGACAGAAATATCAGCGATAATATGGGCAGGATCACGCGATAGAACAATTGCCCGGTCTGACATGTATACAGCTTCCTCAATACTATGTGTAACCATAATGATGGATTTTGTAGGAATTTTTTTCTCATACCAAAGATCTAAAATATCATTTTTTAAGTTTTCTGCAGTTAGTACGTCGAGTGCGGAAAAGGGCTCGTCCATTAATAAAATGTCAGGTTCCATTACAAGTGCTCGGCCAATACCAACGCGCTGACGCATACCACCAGAAAGTTCTTTCGGATAGGCATTTTCAAAACCCTCTAGCCCAATCATTTCAATAATGTCATCCACTTTATCTTTTTTTTCCTTTACAGATATAGTGAATTTCTCTAAACCTAATTCGATATTTTCTTGTACCGTTAGCCATGGAAAGAGTGCAAAGGACTGGAATACCATACTGCAACCAGGATTAATACTATCTACTGTCTTTCCATTATAAGTAACAATTCCTTTAGAAGGAGGAACAAGACCCGCTATAATTCGTAGTAGCGACGATTTACCTGATCCTGAAGGACCTAGGATACTCACATATTCTCCTTCTTTTATATCGAGTGAAATGTTTTCCAATACAACTTTATTTTGAGATTTTTCTTTTTCATATAGCTTTGTTACATCTTGTACGCGAATGAGAGTCACAGAACATTCCTCCTTTAGTCTAGATGATACTTCGTTTCCGCAATATGGTACATTTTTCTCCAGAAAAAGCGATTCACTACGACGACAAGTGTAGCCATGACGAAAATACCCCAAATGATATGTGGCCAGTTCCCGGCAGTTGTCGCTTGTGTAATATAAGAACCAAGTCCTGTAGCAATAAGATTATTTTCTTTCCAGGATACGATTTCTGCTACAATACTTGCATTCCAAGCTCCACCACTAGCTGTAATCCCACCCGTTACTAAATAGGGGAAAATACCTGGTAGAATAAGGGTTGTCCACTTTTTTCTTGTAGATAAATTTGTCATATTTGCCGCTTCTCGAAGATCGGATGGAATTGCCATCGCACCTGCAATAACGTTAAATAAAATGTACCATTGCGTTCCAAGCATCATAAGTGGTATGGCACCAATCTCAAAATTAATATTGTATTTTACATACAATATAGTTAAGAACGGAAATGCCATGTTTGCTGGAAATGAAGAAAGAACTTGGACAATTGGCTGTGCAATTCGGGATAATCGCGGATTAAATCCAATTGCAACTCCTACGGGAATTGTCCACAATGCTCCCAAAATAGTCGATATGATAACACGTCCCATTGTTAATAAACCTAGCCAAATAACATGTATCATTTCTTGTGGACCGAGAGATGCAACATATTGCACGCCTTGAACGGAATAGGAGCCTATAAAAATTATAAATACTAGAAAAATAATTGCCCCAAAAATTTGACCCCAAATAGGTTTTACAACTAGCTTTGGAAGAGAAGGAAGGTTATCTTGTTTGAATGTTTTACGAATACGATATAGCAGCTCTTTTCTTGCTTCGGCAAAGCGTTCGCTCATTACTTGAAAAAAAGCTGCACGGGTAATAACCGTAAGAACCCAAGAAGACTGCGTTGAAACAGAAGCCGTTTGTTCATTACGAAATTTCTGTGACCAAGTAACAACAGGCCGCCAAAATACTTGATCGACTAAGACAATGAGAATAATCATGGTTAGAATTGCATAAAACATAGCACTCATATTTCCGGTTGCAATAGCAGTTGCCATGTATGATCCAATACCGGGTAATTGAATGTTGTTATTTAAAACAGAAATGGATTCTGATGCAGCAAGGAAAAACCAGCCACCACCAAATGACATCATACTATTCCAAACGAGCCCAATAGTAGAATGAGGAAGCTCTAGCTTCGTAAAGCGCATCCAAGGACTTAATTGACTCATTTTCGTAAACTCTGACAAATCCTTGGGCACAGATCGTAGGGAATAGTAAAAGCTAAGCGTCATATTCCATGCTTGACCCGTGAAGATTGCAAAGATAGATGCACATTCCACCCCGAGAAGACTGTTAGGAAATAAAGCCATAAATCCAACCACAGTCGCAGATAAAAATCCAAGAACTGGAACAGATTGTAAAATATCAATAATAGGAATCATGATACGTTCTGTCCATTTATTCATAATAGCAATTTTGGCATACACTAAAGTAAAAAGTAAAGATGCCCCATAGGCCATGAACATGCGTAGCAACGATCGACCTGCATAGTAGGGCAAATAAGCCGGAGATAGGTTAATGTCAATATTTTGTTGTGGAGAGAAAGGTACTTTCATTCCTTTTCCTAAGAGAATAAAGACATACAACAATCCGAAAATAGATAATAATACCACGATATCAGCCCAACTGAATCGTTTCTCTTGTTTTGCTGATGATAAGGTTGTTGCTTTCACTTTGCTTTCCTCCTTGTTTCATCAAGGTGTGTACATATAAATGAACGAAGGATACACAGAATTGATGATTATATCATTTCTATAGCGATCAAACCCAAAGTATCTTTCCTACAAAACGAATTAGGCAATACATCGAGTTCGTTTTGTAAGGAAGCCTTGTTCAAAATATGTATTTTATGTATGAGTTTAATTTTTTTAACATATGGAAGTTGACCGACTCTATTTTAACATTCTTGTCTCTCATAAATATGTGAAAAATTATGACTTTACATTTTTGTAATATTACTTTACAGAGCCATTCATATTCTGTTCCTTACGAAGCTTCCAAAGTCGATGCATATGCTGCACAATTACTTTTAAAACGGCATAAGTAGGGATTGCGAGAATAAGTCCAAGTACACCTGCGAGGCTCCCTGAAACAAGAAGCAGTGAAATAATGGTTAATGGATGAATAGATAGGGACCGTCCCATAATTTGTGGTGAAATAATATTTCCTTCAATTTGATGTGCAATGATTACAACAATCAAGACCTTTACAACCATAGCTGGAGACATCAGAACGGCAACAATAATAGCAGGAATACTCGCAATAATAGGTCCGAGAAATGGAATAACATTCACAAGCATCGCTACAATAGCAAGAACGAGAGAATAATCAATACCGATAATAACATACCCAATATATAGCATAATCCCCACGCACATACTAATAAAAATTTGACCTTGAATGTATGAGCTAAGTGCTTTGTCTAAATCTAGCAATATCTGATATCCATGGTCGCGTTGGGAGGTAGGAAGAAAACGAACGATTAGCTTCGGTATATTTTCCCCTTCCTTTAGCATATAAAACAGGATAAATGGAACCGTAACAAACACAGTAACGATACTTGTGACAATACCAATGATATTTACAACGTTACTACCTAGATTAGATAAAGTGAAAGATAAGTATTTGTATGCTTGGTCAGAAAGATTAGCTAGGCTTAGGTTTCCGTTTGTTTGAAACCGATTAATCCATTCATTATGTTCCAATTCAATAATTTTCAGGCGTGCGGATTCTAATAGGTAAGGTGCATTATTTATTAAACTGGTCGTTTGTCGTTGCAAGATCGGACCAAGATTATAAACGATAAGAAAAATAATGCTAGCTGCGACTAGATAAATGAGAAAGATGCTGAGAGATCTACGCATTTTTTTAGATTCTAAAAATGATACAAGAGGACGAAATAAATAATACAAAACACCAGCAACTAAAAATGGAGTAAATAAAGTTTGAATAATGACGGCAATGGGTCGGAAAATAAAATTTATCTTGGTTCCCATAAAAATAATGAGAAAAATGAGGAGTATTCCGTATCCGATGCGAAATAGTTTGGTTTGTGGCATAGTCTCACCTTCTTTTTATAAATTATAAATACGAACTCTCTAAGCTTAACAAATGAAATAGAAATCAACTACCTATTTTTCATTTTTTCGGTTTAGTGATAACGGGAAAGGGGTAAGAGGAGTAGAAGTGCATAAATATGGAAGAGATATTACATAAAATAGTGGATACTGAGGAACGATAGAGGGAAAGCAACTTCTTTGGAAGGTGAAATGAATTTGAAATTACATAACTCTCGTCGTGGGCGTCAGAAAAATAGTAGTGAGTCTAACAGTAGCTTAGCTTCTTCTCTATTACAAAAGCAAATTCATACCAATTTGGAAATGTTACAGACCATTATGGGCAAAAGTACGGATATTATTACACGAAAAATCATGATGAAGGAGGATGAGATATTTGCTGCAGTTATACATATTTCAGGTATTTCCGATGAAGAACAAATCGATCGAGCGATTATTGCCCCTTTGCTTTCTGCACAAATAGATTGTAAAGATATACAAGAAGCGGTCTTTCAAGTGAAACAAGCCATTTCAGTTTCAAATATCACAATAGGTGAGAATTGGAAGGATGTTAGTAACGCTATTCTTTCTGGGAGTGCTGCCATTTTTATTGACGGATGGGAGCATGCCTTTTTGGCAAATACAACAACAATGCAAAGCCGTTCACTAACAGAATCCACTACACAAACGGTTATTCGCGGACCAAAGGATAGCTTTACTGAAAATTTCGGAACGAATGTTGCACTCGTTCGCAGCAAGCTACAAAGTCCAAATTTACGTCTTGAGACGATGAAAGTTGGGAAAGAAACCCAAACCAATGTTGGCATGATGTATATCAAAGGAATTGCTAATAATGAAATGGTAGAAAACGTGAAAAAAAATTTACAACGAATCGATATTGACGGCGTATTAGAATCGGCATACGTAGAAACCAATCTTCGTGACGATACAATCAGTCTATTTCCAACCTTAGTAAACACGGAACGACCTGATGTAGTGATTGGAAATTTATTAGAAGGACGAATTGCAATTTTCGTACACGGAACTCCTTATGTACTCATAGGTCCGGCAACTTTTATTCAGTTTTTTCAAATCTCTGAAGATTATTATGGAAATCAATATATAAGTTCATTTATTCGTTTACTTAGGTTTACATCATTTTTTATTTCGATGTTTGTGCCAGCTATTTATATTGCGCTTATTTCTCATCATCAAGGTCTTATTCCAACCCTGTTACTTATTAGTATGGCCGTACAAAGAGAAGGTGTTCCGTTTCCTCAAATTGTGGAGCTATTTGGGATGGAAATTGTCTTTGAAATATTACATGAAGCAGGTATTCGTATGCCCCGGGCAATCGGACAAGCATTTTCAATTGTTGGAGCACTTATCATAGGCCAAGCGGCAGTGCAGGCAGGTATTGTATCGGCGACAGTTGTTATTATCGTTAGCATTACAGCGCTATCCACCTTTGTTATTCCAAATTATAATATGGCGATTGCATCTCGTATGCTGCGATTTATCTTTATCCTGCTTGCAGCCTTTCTTGGATTGTATGGGATTACTCTTGGCTTTCTTATTGTTGTGCTTCATATGTGCGGCTTACGTTCGTTTGGGGTACCATATATGGCTCCTATTTCGCCTTTGCGAATCGATGAATTAAAAGATACATTCATTCGCTTTCCCTTACAAAGCTTACTAAAGAAGAGACCATCTCCGGCTAGTTCGCAAAATAAAACACGAGAGGAGATCCATAATAATCATGAAGGTTCGAATGAAAAGTAGTATATTCATTCTCATTTTGTTCCTCTTACTTGCTGGATGTTCGAATTATAAAGAACTGAATCAATTAGCCATTGTACTTGCATTAGGAATTGATTATAACGAAGACACAAAGCAATATGATATCACATTGCAGGTTGTCAATCCTCGCGGGGTTCCCACAAGCTCTGCTGCTGGAGGAAGTGATGCTTTAGCTGTAGTAAATATATCGGGAAGCGGACATACGTTAACTGAGGCTGCACGTAATACATCCTTAAAATTTGCACGGAAAAATTTATACTATCATACATCACTAATCGTAATGGGAGAAGCAGCTGCAAAAAAAGGTCTTTCTACTATTTTAGATGCAATTGAACGTGATCCAAAAATTCGAGCGAATATACCTATTTTACTTGCACGTGATATAAAGGCAAGCAAGTTGCTAGAAATCATTCCTCCGTTTGATAAAATCCCGACTAAATCTCTTCTTGGGAAATTAGATAATACTGTAACTAAATATGGTGGAAGTAATGGAGCAATGGTATATCAAGTAATTTCTGCTTTGAAAAGTCAAGGAAGAGAGCCTGTTATCAGTGCAGTAAGCATTTCAGGTAATCCAAAAAAAGGAGCGTCAAAA